>CADCLZ010000006.1:30656-36577 GCA_902802365.1 uncultured Erysipelotrichaceae bacterium
CTGGACCGAAGGCATCGGCCAAGTCACTTTGAAATCGGCGATCGATGGCGACACCGCCCATTTCTATCCGGTGGTGGAAACCACCTCCAGAGCCGCGATCAAGTCGCGTTTCTGGGGTATTGACACCCCAGAGTCCACCGGCCGTATCCAGCCATGGGGCAAAGGGGCCTCAAATTACACCAAATCGATCCTCAAGGAAGCCGAAGCCAACGGCACCTTGGTCGTCTCGACCGCGCAGGATAGCTACGCGGCGCCGATCCCCGACAGCACCGGCTCGCGCTACGTATCTTTGATTTGGTATAGCCTCGATCAGAAAGACGCGCCGTACACCGAGCTTCGCCTATTGAACCTCGCGATCGTCCAAAACGGCTATTCCTGGGTCAAAAACGTCTCCGACATGCCGGCTTATCAAGACGTCTTCTACGCGGCGGAAAAGCAAGCCAGCGACCTCGGCATCCACCTCTGGTCGAAGCTTGTCGACTACGATTATCCGGAAGAAGGCCAATATACCGTCTGCTCGCTGCTCGATTTAAAGCGCGAGATCCAAGCCGGCTTAAAGGACGCCGATTACGAATCGCCTTATAACAACACCCGCATCTGCACGACCGGCACCGTCGCCGGCTATGCCGATGGCACCCTTTACCTCCAGGACTATTTCTCCGCCGACGATGGCTATGACGTCGATGAGAACGCCTTGGTCGATGGTCTCGAATACGCGGGCATCAATTGCTTCTGCGGCATGAGCGCCGTCCCGAGCAAATACACCAAGATCGGCACCTACCTCAGGATCTATGGGGTAGTGGAGGACACCGAGAACTTCGGCTTCCAGGTCACCGGCCTCGAAGGCCATTTCCCCTCCGTTTCCTCCTTAGCGGTGGAAGGGGACGTCGAAATCCTGCTTAAGGCCGAGGAAAACGTCGATGACAAGGCTTACAAGGAACTCACTTATAGCGCTTCGGAATTAAACGGCATCGTGAGCGCCCATCCGACCAATTTCCTCAACTGCGCGATGGTCTGCTCCACCCCGGTCACCGTCGAATCCTTCTACATGAACGATTCGAAGGAAATCACCCTTTACACCAACAACAATTGGCAGATCCATTTCAGCTTCGTCTATCACCCCGTTTATTCCGATGGGACCAAAGATGACGTCGCGGTTTGGCAGAAAGAATCCGACTATGTCGGCAAGACCTTCAACGTGAAAGGCGTCTACGTCTCCTTCTCGGGGACCAGGACCGTCCAATACCAGATCGTCCCGCGTCAGGGAAGCGACCTCGTGTGCGTGATATAAGGAGGCCAGGATGTATTGCTATCATAGCGGATATCATTTCGATGACAAGAAACTCGAAGAAAAAGACCCGACTATGGTAAAATTTTCGGCTGGGGATCAAGAGGATGGCCCCGCCAACGACACCGAGGTCGAATATGTCTGCCCGCGTTGCGGGCACCTGATCCACCATGGCCATGTCGAAGAGGACCTGAAATCCTTGTCGAGAGCCAGCCACGCCCAACTGCAAAGGGGCAGGAACGCCTTCGCGAAGGGCATGTGCGCCATCTCGATCGGCGTCATCGCCCTCGTCACCGGCCTCATCTTCATCTTGTTGGCCTATAAGGTCGACAGCGACATCGGCGGTCGCCATATGTCCTTCTCCTCACCGGAGTTCTGGATCGGGGCGATCCTCGAAGCCATCACCGTCGGTCTTCTCATTTACGGCGGCGTCCAGGTGTTCAAAGGCTTGACCACCAAACACGTCTACACCGGAGTGTTGAAAGATATAAACAACAGGACCTTTATTCAATAGAAAAAGGTATAATGTTGTGCTCCACATCCAAAGAATCCAATTAATCCAAGGGAGGATATTCATGAAAAAAGGATTATTGAAGGCTGCTGTCGGCGTCCTCGCCGCTTCGATGCTCCTGGCTGCTTGCGCGCCTGCCCAGCCCAGCAACACCAGCGAAGAGCCCGCTTCGAGCAGCAGTCCAGCCGTCACCTATTCGCTCAGCATCACGAACGAAGAAGCGCTTACCGCTGACTGGCGTCAGTATGACGAAGCCAGAACCATCGAAGTCGCGATCACCGCGAGCGATGGCAGCGCCGTGAACGTCGCCGAACTCGCCGCCGAAGGCTTGATCAGCGTCACCGTCGCCGACACCAGCATCTTCCAAGTCACCGGTCTCGGCCTGAACCCGGTCGGCCACGGCACCACCAAGGTCACCGTTTCTTATGAAGGCGCGAGCGCCGAAATCACGCTCACCGTCTCCGAGCTCCAGATGGCTCAGAACATCAAGCAGCTCGCCGATTTGGTCAAGCGCCTCGATGATCCCACCGCCAATAACCCGGCGACCGCGATCGAAGACGTTTGGGGCCTCAAGGCCGTTGTCGTCGGCGTCTGCCAAGGCGGCGCTTTCCTCGATGATGGCTCTGGCAAGATCATCTATGCCTACAGCTCCGAAGCGGCCAAGCTCACCACCGGCAACTATGTCTTCGGCGCCGTCAGCAAACCGCAGCGTTATCACCAGAACATCCTCGAACTCGGTTCCTGGAAGACGATCGACGATAACCTCACCGAAACCAAGCCGACCACCAACTTCAAAGAAGAAGACCGCATCAACATGACCGCGGCCGAATACGCGAAGATCGATTTCGACTCCAAGGACAGCATCCTCAACGAATGGGTTCCGATCAAATTCGTCGGCACGATGTTCAAGAGCGGCAGCTATGACTGCTTCTATCCGGAAGATGTCCCGCTGAAGCAGAACGTCGCGACCTCGAAGACCGCGACGGCCGACAAAGACATGATGATCGAACTCCAGGGCCACGATGCCACCAAAGTCGAAGCCGGCAAAGTCTACGAAGTCGAAGCCTTCGCCGTCTATGATGGCAAATATTGCTATGTCGGCGCTTACCCGACCAAGATCACCGAAGCCAACGTCGCTCCGACCGCGATCAGCGCCAGCCTCAGCGTCGCCAAGCTCTTCAAGGGCTTCGATGCCAAAGTCGTCACCGATTTCACCCCGAAATACACGACCAACAAAGGCTTGAACTACGTTTCCAGCGACGCCAACATCCTCACCGTCGATGAGAACGGCAACGTCCACGCCGTCGAAGCTGGCACCGCCACCATCACCGTCACCAGCAAAGCGAAGGATACCGTGACCGCCCAAATCGCCGTCACCGTCTTGCCCGAAGCCGTCAAGCTTCAGAGCGTCGCTTTAGATAAAGAAACCGCGACCCTCAAAGAGAAGAAGACCCTCACTTTGACCCCGACCATCGTTGATGTCGAAGGCGGCACCAACCACGTTGACACCGTCAAGTGGGCCTCTTCCGATGAGACCGTCGCCACCGTTGATGAAAACGGCAAAGTGACCGCCGTCAAGGCTGGCACCGCCAACATCACCGTCACCACCGATGGCGTCAACGCCGCCGGCGAAAAGCTCACCGCTACCTGCGCGGTCACCGTCGAAGCCTGGAACTATGGCACCAAGGATGCTCCGCTTTCCGTCGCCAATGCGATCGAACTCATCAAAGAGCAGACCGGCACCGAAGCCAAGCACGAAGGCGATGGCTCCAAGACCTGGGAAAGAATGTGGGTCAAGGGCACCGTCATCTCGGAAACCGCGACCAAGTATGGCGCGACCTATGACATCAAAGACGCCGACGCGGAAAACAAGTTCGAAGTCTATAGCGCCAACCTCAACGAAGCCAAAGATTATCCCTACGTCAACGACGAAGTCATCAGCTATGGCTTCGGCACCTACTATGCCTCCACAAAGCTCTATGAGCTCACCAGTGGTTCCCTCAACGGCCAGACCGTTTACCCGATCGCCGAAGTCGTCACCCACAAAGAGAGCATCGTCAGCTACAGCGGCAACCTCCTCGAAGGCGACTCCATCACCCTCAAGAACGGCGAAGCCACTGTTGAAAGCGGCGCCAGCATCCTCAACGGCACCAGCCTCACCGCGACCATCAGCCTCGCGAGCGGCCACAGCATCTACTCCGTCAAAGTGAACGACAAAAACGTCACCGCCAACGAGAACGGCACCTATACCGTCGTCGTCGCTGGTCCGACCACCCTTGCCGTTGTCACCGAACTCACCGGCACCGTCCACGCCAGCATCGCTCCGGAAGAAATCGCCGTCGGCGAAACCGCGCAGATCACTGCCACTTCCCTCGGTGTTGCGGAAGATACCTACACTTATGAGTCCGCCGCTCCGGCGATTGCCACTGTCGATGAGAGTGGCAAAGTCACCGGCGTCGCCGTCGGCTCTGCCGAAATCACCGTCAAGTCGGTGAAGAACCCGACCTTTTCCGCCAAAGTCACGATCGCCGTTGAAGCCGCCGGCACCGTGAAGGTCGTCTTAGCCACTGGCACCGCGAATGAATCTACCGCCAACAAGGTCACTTGGACCAAAGGCGATATGACCGTCACCGCGGAAAAGGGCTCTTCCCGCACCAATGCCAATAGCTACACCAGCAATGACCATTTCCGTTTCTATGGCGGCCAGAAGCTGACCATCAAGCTCAGCAAAGGCAAGATCGGCACCGTCCAGATCACCTGCACCAACGCCAGCAATGCTACCAACCTTGCCGCTTTGACCGTCACCGGCGCAACCGCCGCGGCGAATGGCTCTGATGTTGTCTTCACCGCCGCGGCCGACACTGCCGAAATCGTCATCACCAACCAGAACAGCAGCGGACACGTCAGGATGAGCCTCCTGAAATTGGTTCCCGTCGCTGCCTAATTCTTACCCCATCACCATTAGGGGCGGTTCATCCGCCCCTTTTTTCTTTGCCTTTTATCGGCGAAGCATTTTCGGCAAAAAACGGCTTTCAATGTTAATTGCAAAGTGCAGGGGCGATTTGCATTTTTCTTTTTTTCCTTTGCATTCTTTCTTTCCTAAAAGAAAAAGTGCGTTTTCTATCCTCAAAAGGATATACTTATCCTGTTAAGGAGATTTCTTAAACACACATGGCTGAAATCAAGAAAACTTTTAAGTCCGTTGACGGCAATACCGCCGCCGCCATGATGAGCTACAACTTCACCGAAGTCGCAGCCATCTATCCGATCACCCCATCTTCCCCGATGGCGGAAAACGTCGATGTCTATGCCTCCCAAGGCAAGAAGAACTTCTTCGGCGCCCCGGTGAAACTCGTTGAGATGCAATCCGAAGCCGGCGCTTCCGGCGCGGTCCACGGCGCCCTCCAGGGCGGCGCGCTCGCGACCACCTACACGGCTTCCCAAGGCTTGCTCCTCATGATCCCGAACATCTATAAGTGGTGCGGCGAACTCCTCCCCGCGGTCCTTCATGTCTCCGCTAGAAGCTTAGCCACCCGCGCCCTTTCGATCTTCGGCGACCATCAGGATATCTATGCGATCCGTCAGACCGGCATCACGATGATCTGTTCCAATTCGGTCCAGGAAATCGCCGACCTCGGTTCCGTCGCCCACCTCGTCGCGATCGAATCCAGCTTCCCGGTCTGCCACTTCTTCGATGGCTTCCGCACCTCCCACGAAGTCCAGAACGTCGAATTCGTCGATCCCGAGGAATGGAAGAAACTCCTCCCGATGGAAAAGGTCGAAGAGTTCAGAGCCCGCGCCCTCAACCCGCACACCCATGCGGTCACCCGCGGCGGTGCCGAGAACGATGACATCTACTTCCAGGGCCGCGAAGCCCAGAACGGCAAAGTCAACGACGCCCTTGAAGCAGCCAAGAAATATTTCGCCGAAGCGACCAGGCTCACCGGCCGTAAATACGCCCCCTTCCTCTATGAAGGCGCCAAAGACGCCGAGGAAGTCATCGTCGCCATGGGCTCGATCTGCGAGACCGCGGGCGAAGTGGTGGCCGAACTCAATAAACAGGGCCGCAAGGTCGGCTTGGTGAAGGTTCACCTCTATCGTCCCTTCTCCGCCGAACTCCTT
>CADCLZ010000006.1:36622-39092 GCA_902802365.1 uncultured Erysipelotrichaceae bacterium
AGGCGAACCTCTCTACCTCGATGTCGTCGCCGCGATGGCGCGCCTTGGCCGTCATTTCGACAAGATCATCGGCGGCCGTTATGGCCTTTCCAGCAAAGACACTCAGCCGAAGGACGTCAAATCCGTTTATGACTTCCTCGAGAGGAAAGATTGCTGGACTTCCTTCACCGTCGGCATCAACGATGATGTGACCCATCTCTCGATCCCGGTGGACGAAACCTTCAAGATCGCCCAGGATTACACTTCCTGCCTGTTCTATGGCCTTGGGTCCGATGGCACCGTCAGCGCCAACAAGAGCTCGATCAAGATCATCGGCGATGCGACCGGCCAATATGCCCAGGCTTACTTCCAGTATGACTCGAGGAAAGCCGGCGGCACGACCAGAAGCCACCTTCGCTTCGGCAAGAACCCGATTCACTCCGAATACTATGTCAAGAACGCGGACTTCATCTCCTGCTCTCTTGACACCTATATCTTCAAATTCGACATCATCTCCAACCTCAAGGTCGGCGGCACCTTCTTGCTCAACACCAACATGGACGATGCGACCTTGATCGCCTCGATGCCGAACCGCATGAAGCACCTGTTGGCGGAAAAGAAAGCCCGGTTCTTCGTCATCGACGCCAACAAGCTCGCCCTCGAAGCCGGCATGGGCCGTCATACCAACACCACCCTCCAGGCCGCCTTCTTCTACCTCAATCAGCAGATCATGCCGTACAAAGAGGCCGAGGAATGGATGAAGAAATTCGCCAAGAAGACCTACGAGAAGAAGGGCATGGACGTCGTTCAGAAGAACTATGACGCCATCGATAAAGGCGCTCAAGGCATGCGCGAAGTCCCGGTCGATCCCGAATGGATCAAGCTCGACATCAAGAAGGTCATCGAGGATACCGGCGACACCTATTACGATGAATACGTCTCCGTCATCGACCGCCTCGACGGCGATGAGCTCCCGACTTCCGCCTTCCTCAAGCACGAGCTTGCCGATGGCACGATGAACGAGAATATCACCTTCCGTCAGAAGAGAGCGATCGCCGACCGCGTTCCGCTCTGGAACCCGCAGTTCTGCATCGAGTGCAACCAGTGCGCCTTCGTCTGCCCGCACGCCACCATCCGTCCGTATCTGCTCGACGAAAAAGAAGTGGAGAACGCTCCGGAAGTCGTCAAGGCTGGCTTGAAGCCCGCCATCGGCACCGCTGACAAGACCCTCAAATACCGCATCCAAGTCGCCACCATGGACTGCATCGGCTGCGGCCTCTGCGTCTCGGAGTGCCAGGCCAACAAAGTCGCCCTCATGAAGGATCCGAAGTCCCAGAACCTCGCCCTCAAGATGGTCGATGCCAAGAGTCAGTTCGCCGAACAAGAAGGCGCAACCGTACATGGAAGTCTCCGGTGCCTGCGCCGGTTGCGGCGAAGCTCCCTATTATCGCCTCGTCAGCCAGCTCTTCGGCAAAGACATGCTCGTCGCCAACGCGACCGGCTGCTCCTCGATCTACTGCGGCTCCACCCCGCTCACCCCGTTCGTCAACGATAACGGCAAAGACGGCGTCGCTTGGGCCAACAGCTTATTCGAAGACAACGCCGAATATGGCTTCGGTATGAGGATCGCCTCCGACCAGAAGATGGGCCAGATCTGCCGCATCTTGCTCGAGGCTGAGAATTCCGATGAGACCGAACCCGAACTCAAAGCGAAGATCGGCGAATACATCGAGAACGTCAAAGATCGCGAGAAGATCCGCGAGATCGTCCCTGAGCTCTTAAAGCTCGTCGATGCCTCGAAGAACCAAGCGGTCAAGGAAGTCAAAGTCTATGAGCGCGACCTCATCGACAAGTCCGTCTGGATCATCGGCGGCGACGGCTGGAGCTATGACATCGGCTATGGCGGATTGGACCATGTTCTCGCCAACGAAGCCGACGTCAACGTCCTCGTCCTCGACACCGAAGTCTATTCCAACACCGGCGGCCAAGCCTCGAAGTCCAGCCAGACCGGCTCAATCAATAAGTTCACCGCCTCCG
This sequence comes from uncultured Erysipelotrichaceae bacterium, assembly GCA_902802365.1. Taxonomy (GTDB): domain Bacteria; phylum Bacillota_I; class Bacilli_A; order RFN20; family CAG-826; genus Alloenteromonas. The sequence goes on from CADCLZ010000006.1 coordinate 38,639, forward strand.
GCAAGAAGGAAGCCAAGAAGAACCTCGCCCTCATGGCGATGGCCTATAAGCACGTCTACGTCGCCCAGATCGCTTTGGGCGCCAACCCGGCGAAAGCCATCCAGGCCTTGAAGGAAGCCGAGTCCTATAACGGCCCGTCCCTCGTCATCTGCTACTGCCCCTGCGCCGAACAGCACATCAAGGGCGGCCTCGTGAACTCGATCAAGGAAGAGAAAGACGCGGTCGAATGCGGCTACTTCACCACCTTCCGTTATGACCCGAGAAGGACGGCCAAAGGCGAGCCGGCTCTCCAGCTCGACTGCAAAGAGCCCGACTTCGGCAAACTCCGCGACTTCATCATGCACGAGACCCGCTTCTCGATGCTCCCGGTCGTCAACCCCGAGCACGCGGAAGAGCTCCTCAATAAGTGCCAGAAGCTTGCCCAGGAACGCTGGGAAGACATCAAGAAGTTCGG
>CADCLZ010000007.1 GCA_902802365.1 uncultured Erysipelotrichaceae bacterium
GATGAGCGTCGAAGAGGTGAATGCCCTCAGCGAAGAAGAGCTCGCGAAGAAGGTCGATGAATACCTCGACGTCGATAACCTCGCCCCAGAGTCATGCTTTAAGAGCAAAAACAAAGCCCATTATCTGGAGCGCGTCCTCTTCCGCTGCCCCGATTGCGGGGCGATCGGCTCCCTCCATAGCAAAGGAGACGATATCTCCTGCGAAAAATGCGGGTATCAAGAGACTTACCAAGAGAATCTCCGCTTCCGGTTGGTGAAAGGCAAAACCCATGTTGAGACGGTCGCCGATTGGTGCGCGTTGGACCGCGGTTGGCTGACTTCTTTGAAGATGAATGAAGATTTAGGCGTCATCTTCCATAACGAGCATTTCAATCTCTATAAGACCTTCACCTATGATCCGAGAGAAACCGTGTTGGAAGATTGCGAGGCATCCGCTTATTGGAACCGCCTTGAATTCAGCAAAGGCGAGAAGAAAGTCGTCCTTCGTTATGACGACCTCGTCGATGGCTGCCCGGTCGCCAAACACAAATCGAACCTCTACTTTGGAAAGCAAGCCTATCAAATCGAGGGAAAGCCCAACGACAACACCTTCAAATACGTCATGCTGTTCTACCATTATAAGAACCAGCAGAACAACATCCCTCCGGAAGAGGAATTCCTCGGAATATAAAAGGGGCGGCCCTGAAACGTTTTGTTAAGGGCTTCTTACTATCTCGCTAACAAAAGTTGAATCGAAATTCCTAAATATTATGACAACTCTTCCAGCACGAAGGGCAACATATATATTGGTTTATAGATGAGTTGTTCCTTATGGCCGACATCTTTTTGAGAAAAGAGATATTGCCTATAAATCTTTTGCGAGTATTTAGTTGAGAATACTGATATGGATTTATGGGTATTAACATTCGAAGATTTTATTTCCATCGGAACCAACTTTGCGTTAGATGCGATTAGGAAATCGATTTCATAATAATGCACACTATTATCTTTTTTCCATGTATGAAAGAAGAGTTTATTGCCGCTTGCAGCAATTATCTGTGCAGCCACATTTTCATACATGTAACCTAGATTGGCATCCAACTTATCACTTAGGAGCTTGCTATAAATCTTGGTATGTAACTTATCAACAGAATTGAAGAGAAGAGTCGTAAATAATCCTATGTCTGACAAGTAGAGTTTGTATGATTCTTCATCAGCCGTAGATTGTAATGATACACTTGGATCTAAGACATTATGAGATATCAAAACTGTCTTTGAATCGAGAAGCTCTGAGAATATTTCCTTATCCTTATTGGTGGTTCTTTTTCCAGTCGCGCTAGAAATAACATATCTTTTTTTGTTGTCAGCCAGTTGATGAGGGATTGAATTAAACATCTTCGATAAGCGTCCACTATCGTCTATCTTGTAAAAATCCTCTTCATAGAGTTTCAAAATACCGCGTTTAATCCTATCGATATCCTCAAAGTTTCCTCCATTCACATATGCATCAACTGCTTGAGGCATTCCACCAACAGCCATATATATTCGAAAATCGCGCATTAGCTTTCTGTTAAGCTTATCTCCAACGGGTTTGCCGGTTTTATATAGTTGTCTTAGTATATCGTACGCATCATTTCCGACAGCCCATAAGAATTCTTCATAGTCCATTGGATAAACTTGTATGAAGTACTCTTCCGAAGGAATAACAATGTCTTTTACATTCTTTTTAATGCTTATTAGAGAGCCGGTTTCAATATAACTATAGCGTCCATCCGCTACTAAATACTTGATTGCCTGTCGAACAAGGGGAGCCTTTTGAATCTCGTCGAATATTATGACGGATTCTCCCGGATATAATGTAATTCCTGTCGCGGTCTGAAGTCTAAGGAAAAACAAGTCAAGAGAAGCAATATCATCGAAAACCTCAAGGACGTCCTTCTCGACATTAGCAAAGTCGACCTTTATATAAGATCTATAATTATTTTTGGCAAACTCCTCAGCAACAGTAGATTTGCCTACGCGTCTTGCGCCTTCTAGCATTGCCGCATAATGCTTAGAATATTTCTCTTTCCACTCGGTCAGAGCATCATAAACCTTTCTTTTGAACATCAAAACCATCTCCGTTGCATTCATAATAACGTGCTGTGCATTTATTTACAATATTTATAATGATGTTTCGAGCAGTTTTTTACAACACATTATAAGCAATAATATGCACTTATTTCAATATAACCAAATAATAAATGGGTGGGTAAGACACTCTTGCTCACCTATCCACGAGCCGACTCTTTCTTTTTAAGCAGGTTGATGAATTGATGAGCTAAGTTTTCTGAAGACTTATTTCAGCACTTTCTTCTGCCAATGACGTTTCCCGCAATGAGGGCACTTCATGTAATGGATCCGATTCACGTGCATCGCGAAGAGGACGCTGGAGAACATCAAAAGCAGGCGCAGAATCTCAAAGTTGCCCATTCGCACCTTTTTCATATCGTTGATTAAAAAGGTTCGGCGTCCTTATGGACCAAATATTTAAATATTTCGTCCTGGGTCGATGCTTATGAAAAAAGGGGTCATCCCCTATTGGTCTTTTTTCTCAAAAGATGGACGGCCTTTGTTCTCGCCGAGCATCCCTTTGACGCCCCAAAGGATCATTTCGGCGGCAAAGAAGACGGCCAGGACGATCATCGAGATCGAAAGGACGTTGATGGCGATCGAAAGGAAGTCGTTTTTCCAAACCGCGAGGAGAGTGGTGATGACCGAAAAGGCCGAAACCGAGCCAGCCATGATGTTCAGCCGCGAGGAAGAGCCCACGAAAGGATCTTGGACCTTCTTTGCCCCGAGCAAAGAGATCACGTTGGTCGTCATCGTGTAGGCGGCGAAGATGATCTGGAAGATGGAGAGCCAATTGAAGACGGCATTCGTCGCATCGCCATATTGATTCTACGCGATTAAGGCCAAAGCGGCCGAATAGGCGGAGATAAGTAGAACTAGGAAGATGCCATCGGTCTGGACATAGACGAATTTATGGCGGTAGGCGCGCTCAGGATCTTTCTTATGCCGGACGCGGATGATGAAATCCCAGACGAAGGTGCCGAAGCGAAGCCCAGAGAACCCCCAATAGATATAGGCGAGGTATTGGTAGGCGGGCTGCGACTCGCGAAGCGCCCACGCGGAGATGCCAAGGAAGACGGTATAGCCAATGCCCACGAAGAAGAAGACATGGTATTTTTGCTAAGCCACCCGAGGGTCTTCTTGACCTGATCGATGATCGGCAGGTTGCTCTTGGCGGCCGAGCGGATAAGGAGCGAGAAGCTTGAGAGCACACAGAGCAAAGGAACCAATAGCGCCAACACGAACCCGACGATCTTCATGATCGCGGCATCGAGCTGCACATAATTGCCCAATGTGCTGAGGCCCGAATAGAGGGAGAGGGTCGTCATGATGAATTCCATGACCTTGAATCCCTGAGGATATAAATCCGTCCTCTTGGCCAATTTGATCGCGTGGAAGATGTAGGCGAAGAGGAACCAGCCGCCGGAAACGAAGTAGATGATGACCATCGGGAGGGTCGCCACCGGCTCGTCGACTTCGGGAAGCACGCCCACGAGGATCAGCGGCAAGGCGAGAAGGACGCTGAAAGCGAGGAGGAAGATCGAAACGGCGAGGACGGAGATCTGAACCGCCCGCCCTTGGATTTGTTCACTCGTCTTGCGGAAGACGAAATAAAGGCTGATCAAGACGACCAAAGCCCCGCTCATAATCATCGAGAAAAGGCTGATGCCCGAGAAGACCGGGGCGCCCACCGAGCTATAATCTTCATCACGAAGAAGATCATGGACGACCTCTCTTATGAACGAGATGGAAACAAAAATGTTCTCACCATGAAAAAGATCTTTGAGAAACAGGAGGAGAAACAATGAACATCAAACCGAAGAAGGACGGCGCCAAATTGACCGTCTACGTCGAAGGAAGGATCGACACAAACACCTTCCAGGCCCTTTATGATTTCTTCCAGGCCGAGCTTCGCGGGGTGAAGGAACTCACCCTCGATTTGGAGAAGGTCGACTATATTTCCTCCGCCGGGCTTCGAACCATCCTCTTCGCGAAGAAGACGATGGATAACCAAGGCGAGATGTACGTCGCCCACGTCAATGACGACATCATGGAAACCTTCGAGCTCACTTGCTTCACCGATTTCCTGAACATCATCTGATTGAAACATTCCCGATAGACAAAACGAAAAAAGGCTTCCGCCCCTTTTCGTTTTTTCTTTATAGAAAAGATTATCTTCCCCGCCGATTATTGCCGGATTTGGAATAATGGTTGGCTTTGTCGGCGTACATCATCTCATCCGATTCTTTGACCATGTCGTCGATGCTCTTTTCGTTATTGGGCGCATAGCAATAGCCGATGGAGCAGCTGTATTTCGTCTCGGAGACGTTCTTTTTGATCAAGGCGACCAAAACATGAAGCTCTTCTTCGGTCGTTCTGCGGCAGACGATGACGAATTCATCCCCGCCGATCCGATAAACGGATTGCTTGTTCTGGGCCGCTTTGGTGAAGCAGGTGGCAAGGCTCTTTAAAGCTTCATCGCCCGCCAAATGGCCAAAGTTATCATTGATCGGCTTCAAGCCGTTCATATCGATGGAGATGAAGGCGGTCACATCCTTCGTGCCTTCGCGGATGGAAGCGTAGTAAGCCTGACGGTTCAAAAGGCCAGTCAACGCGTCTTTCTTCGTCAATTGAAGGATCAAGAAGACGTAATAAACGAATAAGGCGATGGCGATCGTCGAGCAGAAGATCCTCGAATACTCTTTGCCGAGGAGGAACGGAAGAACAAGCCCCGTGGCGAAGGAGAACGCCAAGAAGGCGATCGGGATGATTTCGGTGGCTTGCTTATTGCTTTGCTGAATCAAGGTGAAGACGAGGAAGAAGCTATAGACCCCCACCCCAATGTAGGGAAGGTAGCCGAGGATCCCGCGTTGAAGCTCGCCGGCTTCGTTGAGGCTGAAGACGATCCCGGTGAAAATGGAGACGATGTTGACGATCGCCAAGGCGAAAGCAGGCAGCAAAACATACCAACGGGCCCGTTTCACCAAAGTGAAGAGGATCATCGAAAGGAGGATCGGCGTGGAACTGTAACGGATCGCCATCATGACCACGCGGACGGTTTGGTATTGGCCGATGTCCGCCAAATAAAATTCGGTGAAAACCGCGATGGAAAGAAGGAAGACGGAGACGATCAAAGAATACATGCGGATGACGGTTTTCTTCTCGAGGAACACCGTGATCCTCAGCATGATCGCGAAAGCAAGCAAAATCAGGATCAATGTCCAATTCTGCAATATGTATTCAAGAAATACGTTCATCGTCGATAGCCCCCTTCTCGGGTTAGGGAGTAGTATATCTCGAAATTCGAGATATGAGAATACATGCACGCAAAAGGAAGATCGGAAAACTCGGTTGCGCAACTCCCCTTCGCAAACGGGAAACCACTTCTTGCTGACATTTTTTTAATGCAAACTAGAATGGGTGGACTCTATTTCGAAGAATACCTAAATTGTTTTCGAAAAGGAGACAAAAGCCATGGAAGAGCAAGAAAACATCCAAACCGAAATCGTCCAAGAAGAGATCCCGCCAAAACAGGAGCCGCCGAAGAAGAACGTCTTTGGCTATAAGAATTACTCCTTAACCTTTTTTGGGGCATTGGTTTCCAATTTGGGGAGTCTCCTGTATAGCTTTGCGGTCAGTTTTTACATTCTGAAGCTGACCGGCAATAACGCCTTCATCCAGGGGGCATATCTAGCTACTGGAGGGGTCGTTTACGTCCTTGTTACCCTTTTTGGCGGCGTGATCAGCGACCGCTTCCACAAAGGGAAGATCATGTATTTATGCGATTACGCCAAAGGCGCGCTGATCATCGGCCTCACCTTGCTCACGATGTTCGTCTTCAAAAGCAATGATGCCAAAGTCGCCATCCTCTTCGCCATCACGATCCTAGGCAACTTCATCGGGGCGATCTTCTCCCCCGCATCCGCTTCTTTGCTCCCGCGCATCATCCCGCAGGAAAGCTTGCAGCAAGGGCAATCTTATTATTCGGTCATGCAAAGCGCCAACGGGATCGCCGGCGTCGTGTTGGCCGGCGTCCTTTATAGCGTCTTGCCCACCGATATCCTGTTCTTGATCGTCGGCGGATGCTACATCGTCAGCGCGATCACCGAGATGTTCATCCGATACGATTATAAGAAATCAGAAGAAAAGCTGACCGTGAAGGCCGTCTTCTCCGACATCGGGATCGGGGTCAAATACCTTTTCAATCTGAAGCCGATCTTCTATTTGATGATGGTCGTCCTCTTCATCAATTTCTTCTTCGCCCCCGTTTCCAGCAACTTCATCCCCTATTTTGTGGCGACCGACATCGCCCCGGCGGAATATTTGTTCAAAGGGGCGATCGAGCCGGAGATGTGGAGTTCCATCGTCTCCGTCATGATGGCCATCGGGATGATCGTCATGGCGATCATCTTCTCCGCCAAAAAACCAAAGCCCTCGATCATCAAAGGGCTCCGGTTCTCCTTCGTGCTGTTGGATGTGGCGATCGTCGGACTAGCCGTGTTCTATTTCCTCTTCTTCAAAGGCATCGTTCCGATCAATCCGATGATCCTCGTCTTCGCCTTTGGCGCGTTTGGGATCGGGATGATCTTACCGACCATCAACATCCCAACCAGCACCAAAACCATGACGCTTGTCGAGGAAGATAAGTTGGGCAAGGTATTGAGCGTGATGGACGTCGGTTCGCAGGGATTGATCCCGTTATCGAGTTTCTTGGCGGGCGTCGTCATCAGCGGCCTCGGCCCGAATTGGCTCTTGGTCATCTCGGCCGCCGGGCTTTGCCTATTGACGGTCTTCATCTTCGTCAACAAGCATATCGCCAAGCTTTAAGAAGATAAAAAACGCGGGGGGCGTTCCTATGTTTTCGCCAAAAAATCATCATGGGGCGAAAAAGCAAAAGGAACCGGGCGAATCGCTCGGTCCCTTTTTAGAAATCATGGATTAGAGGCTTCCGTATCGCTCGATGGCCTCATCGATGGTGAGGTCGCCCCTCCCGACGAGGAAGGACGCGTTTCTGATCTGATTGGCAAGTTGGTCTTTGACGCCGATGACCTCCGGGGAAATCGTCCGTTCCGCCGGGACGTCGGCGAAGGGAGCATAAACCGGGGCGAATGGCTGCGCTTTGGTCGGAGAGATCAAGCCTTTGGCCGCCGCCATCTCATTCAATTCGGTGTTCCGGATCAAGAATTTCATGAATTCGTTCGTCATATCCAGATCGTCGCAATCTTTGTTGACGGAGAACTCGATGGAAGGGCTATCGATGAAATAGCCGCCTTGCGCGGTCGCCGGGATCGGATAGAAGGCATAGTTGAACGGATGGCTGGTGAACGATTCGGATTTGGCTTCGCGCTTTTTGGCGCCGGAAACGGTATCGCCGTTGCAAAGCATCATCGGGACATCGCCTTCAAAGAAGCGGAGCAGGACCTTCTCGTAGCTATCGCTGATCTTGTCGCACTCTTCGAGATCGGCGCAGCCTTCATCGAACAGCGCCTTCACCGCTTCCAAAGCTCCGCGCATATATTGCCCAGCCTGCGGATCCAATTGGTTGGCGAGGGTCAAGGCGCTCGGGTTTTTGGCGAGTTCGGCCACGAATAAAGGATAGGCGACCGTGTTCATCAAGCCGTTCGTCGGTTTGCCGTTCTTATCGTAGTTGGTATAACCCATCATCGGGCTTTGGTATCCTTTTTCGACGAAGCTTTCGCAGACGCTCAGCAAATCCGCCCATTTGGTTGGGAAACCAATCCCTTCTTTTTGGAAGAGGTCTTTGTTCACCAAGGTCCCATAAGTCCTGGAGAAAACCGGAACCATGAAGACTTTACCCGCGGCATCATGGTTGATGAGGCTTGGGCGGATGCAGTCGAGGTTCAATTTCAAATTGGCATCGGAAAGATCTTCCATATGGGAAACGACGGAGCTGAATTTCTCGTTCCCGATCATCTTAGGATGCGAGAAGAAGATGTTCGGCTTCTCGTACCCATTGAGGACGGTGGCGAGGTTATCGTCGTATTTGTCGACCTTCACATAGCTGAGGCTAACGTTCGGATAATAGGCGTTGAATTTATCGAATTCGGCCTCGAGCGCCTCGAAATTGCTGTAATCCCCGATGACCTTGATGGCGCATTCGGTATTGGCGTCCAAAGAGGGCTTGAATTCGTCGGCGTTCTCGCCGGATGGGGTGCCTCCGCAAGAGGCCAACAAGGCGCTCATGAGGATGCTTAGTCCGAGACGGTGCGGTTTCTTCATTGTTTGGTTTCCTCCTTGATCCTGCGGATTTCTTTGATGACGAGTTTGATGTCGACGGGCTTTGCGATATGCCCGTTCATGCCCGCGTTCAAGCATTCGGTGACGTTTTCGGAGAAGGCGTCCGCGGTCATGGCGATGATGGGGATGGAAGAGGCCCAAGGATCTTCCAGTTTCCGGATGGTCCTGGTGGCGTCTAATCCATTCATCTCCGGCATTTGGATATCCATGAAGATGAGGGCGTAGCTTCCTTTTTCCGCTTGCTTCATCTTCTCCACGGCGATCCGCCCGTTCTCGGCGCGTTCCGCGGTGATGCCATACATGGAAAGCAAAGTGGAGATGATCTCCCAGTTGATGTCGTTATCTTCGGCGACGAGGATGTTTAAGCCGGCCAGATCGGAATCATCGCTCTCCGGCTCGGTCGACTTCGTTTCGGTGCCAAGTATCTCGCTGATTTTATCATAAAGCGTCGAGCGGAAAAGCGGTTTGCTGAGGAACCCGTTCACGCCGACTTCCTTGGCTTTTTCCTCGACATCCGACCAGGAGTAGGCGGAAATCAGCAGGATCGGGACGTTCGATTTGACTTCCGAGCGGATGCGGCGGATCGTCTCCACCCCATCGAGTTCCGGCATCTTAAGATCAAGGATCACGATATCGTAGTTCTTCCCAATTTCCTGGCGATGCTTGATCATGCCGAGGGCTTCTAATCCGCTTCCGGCTTTCTCGGCGTTCAAGCCGAGGGATTCCAAAGTATCGCGGGCGGTCTCGAGCAGGATCTCATCATCATCGACGATCAGAACATCCATCGCCTCGAGCTTCATCTCCGCCCGTTGCTGTTCGGCGAGGGGGATATCTAACGTCACGGTGAAGGTCGTGCCCTTCCCCTGTTCGCTTTGGCATTCGATGGTCCCTTCCATCAGGTCGACCATCTGCTTCGTGATGGCTAAGCCAAGCCCAGTGCCTTGGATCGTGTTCACCCTGCTATCGGTTTGCCGGGAGAAGGGTTGATACATATTCGCCATGAACTCGGGGCTCATGCCCATGCCGGTGTCGGAGACTTGATACGTCAGGCGGACACAGCCATCCTTTTCGCTTGCTTCTTCCTTCATATCCACGCTGACGGATCCGCCGGGGCCGGTGTATTTGATCGCGTTGGAGAGAATGTTGATATAGATCTGGTTCAGCCTGAGCTGATCCGCGTAAAGGTATTCTTTTTCCATTCGGCTGATATGGAAGCTGAAATCGATGTTCTTTTCTTTGATCATCGGCTGCGAGAGGTTCATGAGGTTCTCCACCGTCTCGACGATCGAGAAGGATTGGGGAACGAGGTTGAGCTTCCCGCTTTCGACTTTGGAGATATCCAAAATATCGTTGATCAAGGTGAGGAGGTGATTGCTGGCCAAGGTGATTTTGCGGAGGTTTTCCTTCACCAGCTTCTCATCTTTAAGGTTCTTTTCGGTGATGGTGGTAAGGCCGATGATCGCGTTCATCGGGGTCCGGATGTCGTGGGACATCGTCGAGAGGAAATCGGTCTTCGCTTTGCTTGCCGACTTCGCTTCCTGGGCCGAGATCTGAAGGCGTTTATTGAAATAAAGCATCACAACCAGATCGAAGATGAACAACGCCAAAAGCCCAGAAGAGACGGTGCCGACCAACAGCCAATTTTGGTTGTTCACGTTCAGATATTTCATCTGCATCAGGCTCAAAAGGGTCCAACCGCCGGTCGCGTCGAAAGGCGTATAGGCGAGGATGCATTCCTCATGACGCGAATTCAGCATGTTGAACGAGCCGGTCGAACTGACGATCTTATCGAAGAAGGCTTGGGCGGAAGACGCGTCGATCGAATTATAGGAACGGTAGAACTCAAAGAAGTTCGAATTCTTAAAGGAAGTCCCTTTGATGATGTAATCCCCGTCCGCATCGACGATCGAAAGCTCGGCGTTTTCGAATTCCTCCTGCGGGAAAACCCATTTCTCGATCAATTCGGAAACGGGGAGAACGCGAAGCAAAACGGCTTGTTTGGCGTCGACGCCATCTTTCAGGGAGACAAAATTGCAGAAGGCGATCGATTGCTCGCCATTGATGGGATTGGTGTAGGAACGCGAGATGTTGATCGAGGTCTTCGAGGGCTCAAGCTCGTGGATCCAGCTCGTGTCGTCCAAAAGGTTCATGCCGGAATAAGAAACGGCATAATCGTCGGTCGTCCCGTTCTTCGGCCTCGTGGATAAGCCGGAGAGCGTATCAAGATAGACGATGTGGGCCGAAGCGCTGTTCAAGACGTGGGAAACCCGAATGAACTCAATGGCCTCTCCGATGGCCATCTTTTCTTCTTTGCTGTTGATGTAATGCGCCCATACGTCGCAGATGCGCTGCTCACCTTCTAGATAATTCTCGGTGACGTGCTCCATGGTGACCGTCATGGTCTCAAAATGCTCCGTCTGCCGATTGACCGTCGCCTTATGCTCGGAGACGGAATAAAAAACGACGAACACCAACATGCCGATCATGATCAGCACGTTGACGATGACGATCCAAATCTTCTTGAAAGCGCCTTTCATTCCACTACCGCAATATTTTCGCTGAAGCTTGTGTTTAGTTTATATCACACACGCCCCCGAAAAAAATAGAGCAAAATCAGCAATAATATAAAATTTATATTAAGTCAGGCCAATTTTCGGCAATGCATCGCCTTTTCGGGCGGTCGGGCTCGTTTTCGGACAAAAGAAATGACGTTGGACAGTCGAATCCATCCGTTTTTGTCTGAAGGTTTCTATCAACATTATGTCGTGAAAGGCCGTCGTCGCGAGCAGGTGAGCCGGTCTTTTTTCGTCGTCGTCAAAACGGGTCTTCTGGGGCTCGGAAAGTCGTCGGGGCTGGTATTCGTTAATTCGTTCGGGCGTCGTGAGACGTGGGTCGAATCAGGCACGTCTGCGGTCGTCCTGGCAAGGGATTGCATGCATGAAAGCTCGGCGGCCGGGGGTCGTCAGAGTCGGTCGAATCAATCCTTTTTTGCCTGGAGGTTCCTATCGACGTTATGCCGCGGGAAGCCGTCGTTTTGGGGCGCGAAAACCTGGGCGGCGGGCGTTTTGCTTGGGCCGGGCGGTTCGGTGCGATACGGAGCTTGTTTGGCTTGCTTATGGGCGCGTGGCTGCGTGGCATGAAAGCGGCGGCGGGCGCGGTCGGTTCGGGGCGTGAGTAATGATTAAGAAAATTATATATATCTTTGATATATATTTTCATTGTTTTTGAAGTTGCGTCGAAATTATGGAAATTAAAATTGCATTTTATGGCGAGGGCTTGTTTTATGGGAATTTTCGACGACAGCAGCTGATATTAAAAAATGATTTAAAAGCTTACTAAGACGGGATAGATTGAGATCTATCTTTTTTTATTATTGCGAGGGGCGGCGGCGGGAGCTGCGATGAGGAGTTTTGGATATATGGTTCGGGCGAGGAGCTATGTGCGGGAAGTGATAAAAGGATCTATGCGTGGGATAGAGGTTGTTGTCTAGGTTTGAGTGATTGAGTTTGGATGGCTGCGGCGGGGTCGTCGGTTTGTGGAGATGGGCGAACGGTTCGGGCGTCGGTTTAGGGAAATAAAAAAGATCTGGCGACGGGGTCAGATCGGTATATGGGAAGTGGTCGTCGGGGTCGGTTGGTTTGGATGGATGGATTTAGGCTGGTTTGGGTAAATGGGGTTGGGCGACTACAAGAATGTGTCAGTCCAAATGCTTTCATTCTGTTTTGGCCAAAAGCTTCCATTCACATTATGTCGTACATGAGTAGCAAATGGAGCGGCGAAACTCAGCTTTTCGAAACGTTCATTCTGGGGCGAATTCGGCGGGGCGGCAGAGCTTTTCTTCGTCGGCGTCAAAACGTCTGACGGTGAGCTTGTATGGGCTGCATATGGGCGTGCGGCTACTTTCAAGCAGAATGTAGCGGCGATGACTGGGGCGGTCTTGGGGCTATATATTATATATATATAATGCGTTTAGTCTGGCGTGGCATTGAGGCGTGGTCAGAAGCTAAATTTAGTGCGTAGGTCAAGGGGCGTTCGAGGGCGATCGTTAATAGGCGGTTCGGTAGTCGGTCGGCGGTCGGAAAGTAATAAAAAAGATCTATGGTTAGTAGATCTAATTTATGTTTAGCTGTAGTTATCTGGTCGTAATTATTTCGGATAAACGGTTTCGGTCTAAGCAGAATAATTTAGTTTAGATAATTACAAAGATGTGGCCGGCTGAATCGAATCATCCAGTTTTGCACAAGGTCGCCCGTCGGAATTATGCCGCGTCGGGCCAGGTTTGCGAGCGCCCGGAACGCGTCGGCCGGTGGGGTTTGAGAAACGGTCGTTCTGGGCTTCGTTTCGGCGTCGGGGCTGGCGTTTGCTTAGGCTGCGCGGCGTCGTGCGGCGTGGCTTGCGTATGGGCTCCGTGGGGCGTCCTGGGCGAGGGCAAGGCGAGGGGCGATCTGCGGCGGCGCGGAAGGCTTGGGGCGATAGGTCTATATATTTATATATAGGCGAGAGGTCGGCGTCGGCGATGGGATGGGCGGCAGGCGTGGGCGAAGGTTGGGTTCGTGCTTGGGGCGAAGGAGTCGGCGGCGGGGCTATAGATATATGTGGATATGGGTCGGCGGCTTGGCGTCTGGCGTATGGTTGGGCGTGGGCGTAAAGAAAAAGATCTGATGGTTGGTCAGATCAGTTTCTATATGGTTGTGGCTGCGTCGTCAGGATGGATGGTTTTGTGCAAATCTGGACGGTTTGGTTTGTGCAGCGACAAAAGTGTGGTTGTCTGATTCGATCCATCCGCTTTTGTCTAAATTCTCCTATCCGCATTTTGCCGCGATTCCACCCATCCGCGAGCCCCCGAAACGCAAA
>CADCLZ010000008.1:0-3533 GCA_902802365.1 uncultured Erysipelotrichaceae bacterium
GAGGATGTATAAGATGCGGACGAATAGCTGCATGAAGTCGGTGTAGAACACCAAGGCGCTCATGATCTCGAAGCTTCTTCCCGAAGCCCCGTGGTCAACCGCGGCTTTGACGTTTTGCATGTCCATCCCCACCGCGATCACGCAGAAGATCGAGATAACGAAGCTGAGGAGGAGACTCCAGATCGTGAAGCTTCCCGGGATGAGGATGAACATCACCCAGAAGAAGAGGCCGGAGATCAATAAACAGATCATCAGGCCGCCAACGACCATCCCAAGCCAATTTAAATTGGCTTTGCTGAAGTAGCCGATGAGCCCCATCCCCAAGAACACCAACGCGGTGATCCCAAACGCCTCACCCATCACGTAGAAGGGCAAGCCGATGACGAGCAAGAAACTCACGAACACCCCCATCATCACGCTGTAGAGGACGAAGGGGAAGACGAGATGGGCGTTCCCCTTCGCCACCAGATAATTGATGGAGAAGGAGAGGATCATCATGATCACGAAGCTCGCGATCAGCGCCCCCAAATAGATGCTGAAGGCGAGGTTGGCGGCTGCCCCGGCTTCCGGGGACATATCCGCCTGACCGAGGAAATAGGCCATGAGGTAAGCGACCAAGAACGAAGTCGCGGCCGTTACCAATAAGCCGATCCCGAACCAGCCGAAGATCTTCGCGAAGACGACATTGGGCCGTTCTTGGACCCGGATCTCCGGGCCACGATCGACGGCGGCATTCACGCCGCCATATTCTTCGTAGACTCTTCTTTGCATTACTTCACGAGGTTCTCGACCAGCGCTTTGTAGCTATCGGGATCCAAGGAAGCTCCGCCGACGAGGGCGCCGTCGATGTCCTCTTCGGACATATATTCGGCGATGTTGGCGGGTTTGACCGATCCGCCATAAAGGATGCGGATGTCCGCGGCGATATGGCCGAAGGACTCACGGAGGGTCCTGCGGATGAAGCCGATGGTGTCTTCCGCGGTCTGTTTGGTCGCGGATTTGCCGGTGCCGATCGCCCAGATCGGTTCATAGGCGATGACGACTTTGGCCGCTTCTTCGGGGGTGAGCCCGGCAAAGCCGGTGCGGATCTGCTCGGCGACGAAGGCTTTGGTCTCGCCTTTTTCGTAGGTCTCAAGCGATTCGCCGCAGCAATAGACCGGAGTCATGCCGGCGGCAAGAAGCGCCTTGATCTTCGCGTTGCAGGCCTCGCTGGTCTCGCCATAGTAGCCACGGCGTTCGGAGTGGCCGATGATGCACCATTTGATGCCAACGGCATCAAGCATCGGGATCGAGACTTCGCCGGTATAGGCGCCATGATCGTGCTCGTTGCAGTTTTGCGCGCTGACGATCAAGCCTTCCGGAGCGTTCTCAAGAACGGTCTGGAGGCAGACATAGGTCGGGGCGACGCCAAGATCGACGTCATGGGCTTTGGCGAAGGAAACGACTTCCCCCGCCTTCTCGCAGAACTCCCTGGCTTCCGCCGGGGTTTTGTTCATCTTCCAGTTTCCAAGCAATAACTTTTTGCGCATTTTGCTTACCTCAGAACATCGACGCCGGGGAGGTGGCCGTCTTTCTCGATCATCTCGAGGGAAGCGCCGCCGCCGGTGGAGACGTGGGAGAAGTTCTCTTTGTAGCCAAGCTGCTTCGCCGCGGCCGCGGAATCACCGCCGCCGATGACGGAGAAGGCTTTGCCTTCGAGGTCTTTGATCGCTTCGCAGACCGCGATCGTGCCGGCCTGGAAGTCTTTCTGTTCGAAGACGCCCATCGGGCCATTCCAGAACACCATCTTGGCCTTGGCGATGGTTTCGGCGAAGAGTTTGCGGGATTCGGGGCCGATATCGACGCCTTCGAATCCTTCGGGGATCTGCTTGCAGACGACGATTTTCCTGCCTTCGACTTCTTCGAAGGAATCCGTCGCGACGGAATCGATCGGGAGAACGATCTTGCCCTGGGCCTTCTCTAAGCAGGCTTTCGCATAATCGAGGCTATCGGCATCGAGGAAGGAGGAGCCGATTTCCTCGCCGCGGGCCTTCTTGAAGGTATAGGCCATGGCGCCGCCGATGACGATGTAGTCGCATTTGTCGATCAAGGAATCGATGACCTTGATCTTATCGGAGACCTTGAGGCCGCCGAGGACGGCGACATAGGGGCGATCTTCTTCTTTGACTTCGACGCAGCGGGAGAGGTTCTCGACCTCTTTGATCATCAAATAGCCAAGGGCAACCGGTTTGCCTTCCGCTTTGAGGGCTTCGGGAACGCCGACGGTGGAAGCGTGGGCGCGATGGGAGGAGCCGAAGGCATCCATCACGAAGGCATCGACGAGGGAGGCCCATTCTTTGGCCAGGCCTTCATCGTTCTTTTCTTCGCCGGCCTGGTAGCGGGTATTCTGAGCGACGAGGATCTCGCCGTCTTTGAGGCCTTCGACCGCCTCTTTGAGCGCTTCGCCGCGGTTCTCGGGGCAGAATTTGACATTCACTTCGTGGCCAAGGGAGGCTTCGAGGTGCTTCTTCAGCGGCTCGATGACGATGCAGAGGTTGTTCTTCTTCATCTGGGCATCGATCTCTTCCTGACTCTTTTCGCCCTTCTTGAGTTTCTTCCATTCGACTTTGCCGAGGTGGCTCATGACCAAGACGCGGGCGCCTTGCTCGAGGAGTTTGGCCAAAGTGGGGATGGCCGCGCGGATGCGGTTATCATCGGAGATGACTTCTCCTTTATGCGGGACGTTGAAGTCGACGCGGACGTAGACCTTCTTTCCTTTTAGATCTTTCAGATCATTCACGGTAAGCATTCTTTTCTTTTCTCCTTGCTTATTCTCCCTAGGCTAAAAGCCTAGCAAAGATTATTGTAAACCAACTGAATCGGTTTAGAAATATCGAATAGGGGGAAGAAAACCGGCGGGGTCTCCCCTGCCGGTCGTTCTTATGGATTTTGGGATGGCTTATTTGCAGCCGAGCACTTTGCCATAGTATTTGGCAAGGCGGATGTACTGGGCGGTGAAGCTCATCTCGTTGTCGTACCAGGAGACGACCTTGACATATTGGTTGCCTTCCGGATCGGCGATGATCTTGGTCTGGGTGGCATCGAAGATCGAGCCATAGAGAGAGCCGAGGATATCGCTGGAGACGATTTCGTCTTCGGTGTAGCCGAGAACGCCTTTGAGTTCCTTCTCAGAAGCTTCTTTGAGGGCGGCGTTGATCTCTTCCTTGGTGACTTCCTTCTTGAGGGAGAGGGAGAGGTCGACGAGCGAACCATCGACGACGGGGACGCGGATCGCGCCGCCATCGAGACGGCCCTTGAGGGCGGGGAGAACCACGCCGATGGCTTTCGCGGCGCCGGTGGTCGTCGGAACGATGTTGGCGGCGGCGGCGCGGCCTCTGCGGAGGTTGCCCTTGGCAAGGTCGAGGATGGTCTGGTCGTTGGTGTAAGCGTGGACGGTGGTCATGAAACCGCCTTTGACGCCGAACTTCTCTTCGATGACCTTCATGACGGGAGCCAAGCAATTGGTGGTGCAGCTGGCGCCGGAGATGATGGTC
>CADCLZ010000008.1:3568-16674 GCA_902802365.1 uncultured Erysipelotrichaceae bacterium
CGCCGTTGTGGAGATGGACGTCGCCATCTTCATGGCTCTTCAGACGGCCGGTGCATTCGAGAACGATGTCGACGCCGTATTCGCCCCATTTGAGGTTATGGGGGTCTTTTTCGCAGAGCACGGGGATCGCTTTGCCCTGGAAGATGATGTGGGTTTCATCATTGCTGATCTCGTCGGCGTGCCAGGTACGATGGGTGGTGTCGTATTTGAGAAGATAAGCGAGGGTCTTCGCGTCGACCAAATCGTTGATCGCGACGACTTCGAGCCCTTCTTCGTAGGCCCGACGGAAGGCGAGACGGCCGATGCGGCCGAAGCCATTGATAGCAACCTTAATTGACATGTGTATTGATGTCCTCCTTTTAGACTGCGGTAAATATTATACAAGCACGCACACGCGAAAAAAAGAGAAGGAAACAAATAAGGGTTTAATTACCGATATAGCGTTATAAAAGCTCTTCGAGGCTCACGATCCCGCGGAAAAGCTCCTCGAGGGTGACGCCTAAGGCCCGGGAGATCCGGCCCAAAGTGAGCAAGGAAGGATTCCTTCTTCCGCATTCGAGGTCGGAAAGATAACTCTTGGAGATTTCGCTCTCCAAAGAGAGATTAAGCTGAGACATCCCCTTCTTCTTCCGGAGATAGGCGATCCTTTTCCCCAATTGATGGAGCAGATCGAGGTCATGGCTATTGGTTGGCATCCTGATACCTCCGATCGAGCTCGCGGAAGAGGTGATTGATGTTCGACTTGCTGACCGTGGAGGCCAGCTCGTCGCTTAAAAGGACGGCCAGCTCTTCTAAGGAAGCGTCTTCATGGGCCAAACGCAGTTCCATCAGCGCGCGGAACTTCGGGTTGGAAAACTGCTCCAAGCCCCCATGCTCTTGGAAATAACGAATCTCCATCAACTGCTTTTGCGCGGCCCCCATCGTCTTCTTGAAGTTGCCCTGGTCGAGGTTGGCCAAACGGTTCAAGGAATTCTGATAATCGCGCTCGACGCGGACGTTCTCGAATTTAAGGCAGGCGTTGGTCGCGCCGATCAAGATCAAAAAGTCGGCGATCTCCTCGCTTCGCTTTAGGTAGACGATCTGGCGGTTCCTTCTTTCGATCGTCTTCGCGGAGAACGAGCGGGGCTGCGACTTATTGATCAATTTAGCCAGCCATTTGGCGTAGCTTTCGTCGTTTAAAGAGAATTCGAGATGATAATTCGCCTTGTTGGGGTCATTGACCGAGCCCGAGGCGAGGAAGGCCCCGGCCAAATAGGCGGCGGCGAGCTCTTGGGTGGCCACCGCGTTATGCGGGATCTTGCCGGTCCAATAATCGACTTCGAGATCGCCCAAGACATAATCGGGTTCTGAGATCAGGACGTGGTATTTGACCTTCTTCTTGAAGTGGATGCCGCGGGTATAAGCGAAGCGCGCCTTCACGCCAAAAAGCGCGGTTACCGCTTCATAGATCATTTTGGCGATCTGGGCGGATTCCGAAGTCAAAAGGAGCTCTTGGCCGTCCTGGGAGATATGCATCTCCCCGTTGATTCGGAAATAGGCGGATAGCAAAGAACGCTTCCACTCATCGGAAGTCTGGTTATTGGCGATTTCTTCCTTGGCCTCTTGGGCGAAGGAAATCAAACGTTGCTCTGCCATGTTGCTCCTGATGCTTATTGTAATCCTTTTCCTCCTTCCCTGAGCACTTCCGAAGGATGCAAAGAAGGGAAAAGCCTAACAATTCATTTCTTCTTTTTGAGAAGGTTGACGTATTTGATGGCGCTGGTGGCGGCCTCCGCCCCATCCGCGGCGGCGGTCACCGCCTGACGGAGGGTTTTGTTGATGACGTCCCCCGCGCCAAATAGGCCGGCGACTTCGGTCTCGCGGTTTGCGCTCACGTTGAGGTATCCGCGTTCATTGGTGACTTTGAAGGCGGAGAGGAATTCGGCGGAGGAACGTTCCCCGAATAACGGGAAAACCCCATCCACGGGTAGCCTCTTTTGGCTTCCTTCCTCCTCGATGATCAGGGTATTGAGCTTCTCCTCCCCTTCCACCGCGACGACTTTGACGCCCGAATGGAAATGGACTTTCGGATTGTTTTGGTGCTGGGAGAGAAGATTCTCTTCGATCTCCAAAGGCTCTTGGGAGACGAAGTCGAGGCTGGAGACTAGGCCAGCGAGGTAGATCGCTTCTTCCGCCGCGCGGTTTTCATGGCCGATCACCGCGACGGGCTTCCCTTTATAGAAATTGCCGTCGCAGGTGGCGCAATAAGAGATTCCGCGGCCCAGGAATTCCTTTTGGCCGGGGAAGCCGGTTTGCTTGATCTGGGTGCCCGCGGCGACGATCACCGCTTTCGCCCGATAGGTCTCGACGTCGGTTTTGACCTCAAAGAGGTCGCCGTTTTTGTCGATCGAGGAGACATTGCCGTATTCGTATTCGACCCCTAAGGCCATCGCCTGGGCGAAGGTCTTCTCCGCCAACTCGGGGCCAGGGATCGTTTCAAAGCCCGGATAATTATCGATTTTATGGACGTTAAGAAGCGTTCCGCCCGGGGCGGCTTTCTCCAAAAGGAAAGCGGAGAGCGAGCTTCTCTTTAGATAGATCGCGGCGCTTAACCCGGCGATGCCGGCGCCGACGATGATGACATCGGTTTCTTTCATGGACGTACCTCCAAGCCCTTTTATGATACGGAAGCGGCGCTTTTGGGCAAACAAAACGCTTCAAAGGCAATGAAAAAGAGGGGTTTTCCCTCTTATTCAATCGGTTCGTCTTTCCCTTCTTCCAAAGGAAGATCTTGCCCTTCTTCGGGGGCTTCTTCTTGTTTCGGGGTTTCTTCTTTCGCCGGTTCTTTCTTTTCTTCGATCGCGGCCATCGCCCGTTCATAGCTTGGGAGGACCCAGCCATATTCTTTGATCCCGCAATAAGCGGGAACGGGGATTTCCTTGCCGCGCTTCGTGTAATAGAAATAGTCGAAGAGATGGAGGCCGGCGATCATCAAGGCGCCCAAAGCGATGTAGACGATCGACCAGACGATCGACCAATTGCCGTCGCTCCCCATATGGAAGCTCGGGTTCCTTAACGGCTCCAATATCAAGCGGACCACGCCATACCACATCAGATAGGCTCCGCCTAAATCGCCGCGGTGCAGCCATTTCTTGAGGAGTTTGCCCACGCCGTAGACGATGATGAAATAGCCGGCAAGATTCGCCAAGCCTTCGATGAAGAACAATGGGACATAGGCGGTTTCGGCCGGGACGCCGGAGACGAAGGAGGTCGCCATCTGGTTCCTAAGCCAAGTCGGGAGGAAAGACAAAGAGCTCATCTCAACCTCCGCCCCATAGACCTCGTGATTGAAGAAATTGCCCCATCTGCCAATCATCTGGGCCAAAAGGATGGTGGGCACCGCCACATCGATCCCGGTTCTGGCGCCGATGTCTTTGCTTTTCTTGCCGAACTGGAAAACCAAGACCCCGACCGCGATGCCGCCGATCGCCCCGCCTAAGATGGTGAGGCCGCCTTCCCAGATCGCGAATAGGGACATCCAGTTGCCTTTGGCGATCTCTTCGCTGAAATTGACCCCGCCGGCGATGTCGCCGTTCCAGTTGCCGATCACGTAACCGACCCGGGCGCCGATGATGCCGGCCAAGAAAGCGATGATGAAAGTGGTGTCATAGACACCATGACGGCCGAATTTCTGATACATCTTATGGTCGGAGATCGCATAGGCCAATAAGGCGCCGCTCACGATCAAGATGCCATAGAAGGTGATGGTCACGCCACCGCTGGCGCCACCGCTATAGGTGCCGAAGACGCCGCTGCCGCCAATATGGATGGAATTCGGGAGCGGATAGGCCAAGAAGGGGCCGGCGCCTTCGCCTAAAAGCAAGAAGGCCAAAATGGTGGAAGCGATCGCGAAATACATGATTCTCCGCACCCACTTCTTCTGATCGGGCCGCAGGGTCGGCTTCCAATAATAGAGGAAGAAAGTGAGGAACAAGACGAAAACGGAGGGGAGGAATAAAGCCATCCCGGCGATCGCGTCGAAGGCAAGCATCGCCCCCATCTCCCATTGGCAATGGACATCGATCCCCCACTGAAGGAGGGCGCCGCCTAAGGTGAGGCAGGCTAAGCACGCCCCATAATGAATGAGGTCCTTCTTGGTGAGCTCATGGGCTTTTTTGTTCTTTTGGAAGTGGAAGGCAAGGTAAAACCCATAGCCGAGCCCGAGGGCGGATAAGAGGGTTCCGATGACCAATAAGGCGATTCCCATAACGATAGTCTACTCCATCTGATTGTTGTCTTTGGCTTTTTTGAGGACGCTTTTGAGGTATTGCCCGGTATAGGAGCCTGCGATTTCGGCGACTTCCTCCGGGGTCCCTTCGGCGATCAATCGGCCGCCGCGATAGCCGCCAAGCGGGCCGAGGTCGATGATATGGTCGGCGACTTTGATGACGTCGAGGTTATGCTCGATGACGATGACCGTATTGCCCTGATCGACGATCGATTGCAGGACGTGGATCAGACGCTTGACGTCGTCGCTATGAAGGCCGGTGGTCGGCTCATCGAGGACATAGATCGTTTTCCCGGTCGCTTTCCGTTGGAGCTCGGTGGCAAGCTTCACCCTCTGGGCTTCGCCGCCGGAAAGCTCGGTCGCCGGCTGGCCCAGTTTGATATAGCCCAAACCGACATCATTCAAGGTCTTGACCTTGCGGGCGATTTCCGGCCTGCTCTTAAAGAAATCAAGGGCCTCTTCGACGCGTAGTTCAAGGACATCGTGGATGTTCTTGCCGTGATATTCGCATAAGAGGGTCTCGTCGTTATAACGTTTCCCTTGGCATTCGTCACATTTGACATAGACATCGGGCAGGAAAGACATCGGGATCCTGGTGACGCCGGCGCCTTGGCACTTCTCGCACCTGCCGCCTTTGACGTTGAAGGAGAACCTTCCTTTGTCATATCCCCGCGCCCGGGCTTCGTCGGTCTCCGCGAATAAGGCACGGATGTCATCGAAAACGCCGGTATAGGTGGCCGGGTTGGACCGCGGGGTCCGGCCGATCGGCTCTTGGGAGATATTGATCAATTTGTCGATGTTCTCCAAGCCGAGGATCTTCTTGTATTCGCCCGGATCGGTCTTGGCCCCATTCAATTCATGCTGAATCGCCTTGGTCAACGTCTCGTTGATCAACGAGGATTTGCCCGAGCCGGAGACGCCGGTCACGACGATGAACTTCCCTAAAGGGAACTTCACGTTGATGCTTTGGAGGTTATGGCAGCTGGCCCCTTTGACCTCAATGGCTTTGCCATTCCCTTCCCTTCTTTTCTTGGGAACGGGGATGTATTTGCGGCCGAAAAGATAATCGCCGGTGACGGAATTGCTGGTCTTCTCGATCTCGTTGACCGGGCCTTGGAAGACGACTCGGCCGCCATGGACCCCGGCCCCGGGGCCGATATCGACCAGATAATCGGCCTGGCGCATCGTCTCTTCGTCGTGCTCGACGACGATCAAGGTATTGCCGAGATCCCGCATTTCCTTAAGGGTCTTGATCAAGGAATCGTTGTCTTTTTGATGAAGGCCGATCGAGGGCTCATCCAAGACATAGAGGACGCCGGAAAGGCGCGAGCCGATCTGGGTGGCCAAGCGGATCCTTTGGGCCTCGCCGCCGGAAAGGGTCATCGCGTAACGCGATAGAGTCAGATAATCCAAGCCGACGTCGACCAAGAAAGAGGCGCGGTTATGGAGCTCGCGGAGCACCATGTCGGCGATCGCGTGGCCCGATTCATCTAAGGAAGCGGAGACCGCATCGACCCATTTGAGGAATTGGTCGAAGGGCTGCTCGGTGGCCTCGAAGATATTCAAGCCCCCGACTTTGACCGACAAGGCGGCATCGTTAAGGCGCGCCCCATTGCAGGTCGTGCAGATCGTGTCGCGCATGAAGGTTTCGTAATAGGCGCTCATCCATTCGGAGTTGGTGTCGCGGTAAAGCCGCTCGATCCTGGTTTTGATCCCCTCGATTGGCCCGTGGCGGTGCATCTTGTTATGATTGACCGAGGTCAAGGTGTAATCGAGGATGTCCGGGGAACCATAAAGGACGATGTCCTTTTCCTTTTTGGTGAGTTTGCTCCACGGCACATCCGCGCGGATTTTGTATTCTTTGAGCAGGATCTCGAATTCCTTCCATTCGAGGTTCGGGGTGCCGATGATATTGGCCAGATAACGGATGCAGCCTTCATTGATGGTTTTGCCATCGTCAGGAACCAATAGATCGAGCGCCACTTCGCGCTTAATCCCTAAGCCATGGCAGTCCGGGCAATAGCCTAACGGGGCGTTGAACGAGAAGAGCCTCGGCTCAAGATGCGGCACGGAGAAACCGCATTCGGGGCAGGAATGATGCTCGGAGAGCAGCCGCTCCCCCGCATCGGTTAGGATGATCAAACGGCCATGGCTATAATCCAGCGCCAATTCAACGTCTTCGTTCACGCGGGAACGGAGGCCTTCTTTGATGACCAGACGATCGATGACGATATCGACGTCATGCCGTTTGTTTTTCTCCAGTTCGGGGACTTCTTCCAATAGGCAGGGCTGCCCATCGACCCGAACGCGGGTGAAGCCCGCCTTCTTCAGTTTCTCAAAGACATCCTTCTGGGTGCCTTTTTCATGACGGACGATCGGCGAAAGGATCTGGATCCTGCTGCCGTTCTCGTAATTTAAGATCGCATCGGTCATCGCGACCGGGGAATAGGAAGAGATCGGACCATGGCCGTTCGGGCAATAAGGAACGCCGATCCTCGCGTAGAGCAAACGGAGATAATCGTAGATCTCCGTGACGGTCCCGACCGTGGTGCGCGGGTTATGGCTGGTCGACTTCTGATCGATCGAGATCGCAGGCGAAAGCCCTTCGATTGAATCGACATCGGGTTTTTCCATGCCGCCTAAGAACTGACGGGCATAGGAAGAAAGGGATTCGACGTACCTTCTTCTACCTTCGTTATAGATGGTATCGAAGGCCAAGGTGGTTTTGCCCGAGCCGGAAAGGCCGGTGAAAACGGTCAAAGATCCCTTTGGGATCGCAACATCGATGTTCTTGAGGTTATTTTCCCTGGCTCCTTTTACAAGGATCCAGTCCCGCGAGTCTTTCTTTGCCATAGCGAGGCAATTATACAAGCCTTTCCCGTTTTAGGGAAAGAGAACGCCACCTGAGTTTTGGGAAGCATAGCTTCCCCTAACCCGGCTTGGTTTTTGTGGCATTGCCAAAGAAGATGAGTATAATAATCGCGCCGGGACGTAGCACAGCTTGGTAGTGCACTACCTTGGGGTGGTAGGGGTCACGCGTTCGAATCGCGCCGTTCCGACCATTTACAAAAGATGCCTCGATTTTATCGGGGCTTTCTTTTTCCCTCTAGCGTTTTCGAATAAAGCGAGATTTAGATATCTCTGAAGAATGAAAAACGGGGGCTCCCCCGTATCCAAGAACCTTAAAAAGGTTCGCTTAAAGCTCGAATCCCTTTTTGCCAGTCGGCGAGGTGCTATAGCAATTCCCGCAGGTGCAGTTGACGCCGGTGCAGCGGCCGATCCTTCGATAAGCGACCAAGGTCTTGGCTTGGATGGCTTCCTGAAGGCGCGCATAGCAAAGGGCGACCAATTCGTCGTCCCCTTCGATGGCGATTGAAACCCCGACGTAGGTGATCTTTGCCTGCATCTCCTCTTTCTTCAGCGCGAAAAGGCCGTCGCCGACTTCTTTGGAAGCTGCGACTTCCGCCAAAACCTCGCGGATCGAGGCGATGGTGTCCTCCCGCGGGATGGCGCTGAAGATGGATTGCTTGCTCTGCTTCA
This sequence comes from uncultured Erysipelotrichaceae bacterium, assembly GCA_902802365.1. GTDB lineage: Bacteria > Bacillota_I > Bacilli_A > RFN20 > CAG-826 > Alloenteromonas. The sequence goes on from CADCLZ010000008.1 coordinate 11,376, forward strand.
TCGCTTTCAGTATAAGCCAAAGCGGTTTTTCGCCAAAAGAAAACGCTCCCAATGCAAAAGTTAAGGCGTTTGCTCCGCCATTTCGCCAATCCTTTGGTATAGTTTCCTTGTTAGGAAAAGCACACACCCATGAAATCAATTCCAGTCACGCTGATCACCGGTTACCTCGGATCGGGGAAGACCACGCTCATCAATCACATCCTCAAAGACGCCAAAGGCCACCACTTCGCCGTCATCGTCAATGACATCGGCGAGGTCAATATCGATGCCGACCTCATCGAGCAAGGGGGCGTCGTCTCCGGCAAAGACGATAACCTCGTGCCATTGAGCAACGGCTGCATCTGCTGCACCCTGAAGGCCGATTTGGTCGAACAGCTCAATTCGCTTTGCGAATCCGACCGTTATGACCATATCCTCATCGAGGCCAGCGGCATCTGCGAGCCCGTCCCGATCGCCCAGACCATCGCCTATATGGAAAGCCAATATGAAAGCCAAGGGATGATCAAACCCTATTATCTCGACGCGATCGTCTCGGTCACCGATACTTTGCGCCTCCGCGACGAATTCGGCTGTGGGGAAACCCTCCAAGAAGCCAAACGCGGCGAGGAAGACCTCGAGAACCTCGTCATTCAGCAGCTTGAGTTCTGCGACATGGTGCTGCTTAACAAAGCCAAAGAAGTTTCTGAAGAAGAGCTCCGTCGGGTCAAGATGGCGGTCAAAGCCCTCCAGCCGGTCGCGAAGATCATCGAGACCAATTATTGTCAGATCGATGTCGACGAATTGCTCGACCTCCATCTCTTCGATTTCGACAAAGCCGCCACCAGCGCCGCTTGGATCCGCGAATTCGAGGATTGGAGCACCGACGTCGAAATCCAAGAAGAGGATGAAGACCACGATGAGGAGGAGCACCACCATCATCATGAGGAAGAAGAGCACCACCATCACCACCACCATCATGAAGGCATCGAAAACGAAGAAGAGGGAACGGCCCTAGAATATGGGATCACCACCTTCTGCTATTACCGGAGAAGAGGCTTCGACTTTGAGAAGTTCAACCTTTGGGCCCACGAAAACGATCACCGCATCATTCGCGCCAAAGGGGTCATCTATTTCTCCGATAACCCCGACTATTCCTATATCTATGAAAGCGCCGGCAGCCAAAAGAGCCTCGTCAACCAAGGCATGTGGTATAGCCTCACCCTTTCTAATGCCCAGATCCAGCAGCTATTGAAAACCAATCCGAGCTTCGCCCACGATTATGACCCGATTTACCAAGACCGCTTGGTCAAACTCGTCTTCATCGGCCAGAACCTCGATGAGAAAGCGATCCGCAAAGAATTGGATCGTATCTAAAGGAAGCCATAATTCACCGCAATGAGTCCTGCCCTTTATACAATCCTCGGCATCTCGATCATCTTCCTCTGCACGACGCTGGGGGCTTCTTTCGTTTTCTTCCTCCGCAAAAAGGAAGTCTCCCCTACCCTCAATCAGATCTTCACCGGCTTTGCCGCGGGCGTCATGCTTTCGGCCGCCTTCTTCGGCTTGATCAACCCCGTCTTGGAAGAGCCGATTGACTATATGCCGAATTATCTGGTGGCAGCTTTAGGGGTGATCCTCGGCGCCGCCTTCCTTTGGGGCATCGATAAATTGGTCCCCCACTTCCATAGCGAAACAAGCGAAGACGAAGGCTTGCCTTCAAGGATCAGCAAGACCAAGAAGATGTTTCTGGCGGTCACGATCCATAACGTCCCCGAAGGGCTCTCCGTCGGCGTCGCCTTCGCGGTCGCCCTCGCAGCCAATGGGGATGCCCAGCAAGCCTTATTGATCTCCGCACTGTCTTTGGCGATCGGGATCGGCATCCAGAACATCCCCGAAGGCTTATTGGTCGCTTTGCCTTTTAAGGCGGAAACCGGATCGAACGTCAAAGCCTTTGGCTATGGCTTCTTCTCCGGCATCGTCGAGCCGCTTGCGGCGGGCCTGAGGCTTTTATTGGCCTTCGCTATCAGCGAAGTGATGCCCTGGGCGATGGCTTTTGCCGGCGGATGCATGATCTACGTCATCGCCGAGGAGATGATTCCCGAATTCACCAAAGACTCCGTCCACCACTTCGGGGTTTGGAGTTTCATTTTGGGCTTCGCGGGCATGTTGTGCCTGGATGTGGCGCTTGGTTAACTATGAAAAGAAGATTCCTTGACCGAAAAGCAAATCGGATCGTCCTCTCATTCACTTTGTCCTTTTTGGGCGCCTCTTTTTTGTTCTTGCTGCTTTCTTTATTCACCGCGCGCGCCGATGCGGAGACGGGGAAAATCATCTTCCTTCCACCGCTTCCCGACCTCTTCGCGATTACCGTCTCGTTGCTTGGGGCTTCTTTGGTTGTTTTGCTCGTCTTCTTCATTCTGTTCCTCACGAAGAAAGAGGAAAAGCGCCAAGCGATCCATCTTCCTAACCGGGAAATGGGGGCGGAGATTCCGGCCTTCATCAAAGAAGAGGCGAGAAAAGAAGGGAAGCTCATCCTGCTTTCCTTCCTCTTGGATCATCTCCCCTCCTATTGGGAGTTCTTCCAGCTTTATTTCTTCAAAAACGCGTATTGGCTGATCGTTGCCGGGGTCGCCTCCCTCGAATTCTGGGCGATCTTCTTCGGGGCTTTGGCCTTCCAGGCGGAAGGGATGACCCTCTACCTCATCTTGGCCCTGCTCGTCTTTTTGCTGGTTGCCCTTCTTTATTTCCTTCTTCCGCTTCTAGCTTGGATCAAACATAAAAACGGCTTATCCAAAACCAGGATCAACGTCTTTGACAATTATTTCGAATTAGTGGGCGAGCAAGAAGGGAACCAAATCAGCCTCACCCTGCCTTTCTCCTATATCCGAAAAGCCAAGGAAAGCAAAGGCTGCTTCTTCTTTTGCAGCGGCATGAAGCAAAGCTTCGTCCTCTACTTCCCCAAAGCCGATTTGAAGAATGATGAGCAAATCGCCTTATTCCGAGAACTGATTTATCGCCTGAAATGAAAGACGCGGGTATGCCCCGCGTCTTTTTTCGTTTCATTCTTGTTTCAAGAACCAATCCGGATGGTCGTGAATCACCGATTGGATTCCGCTTAAACCAGAGTAGTTATGGGCCAAGACGTCCTCTTTGAGGGCGGCGAGGTCTTTTCTTTCCAGATCCCCCAGCATCCGTTTATGGATCTCATAGAGGTTCTCGCTTTCCTTTTTGTCGCGATACCCCGTGAGGAAACGGAAACGCTGGTAATAGGGATAGGTCCGGTTCAGAAGCGCGAGCACCGCTCCTTTGCCCGCCTTATCGTAAAGGAAGGAATGGAAGGCGTTATCGGCGGCGAAGAAGGCATTGGCGAATTCTTTCTTATCCTTCCCTTCTTCTTGAAGAAGGCTTTCTTGGAGGGCAAGGATCCTTTTGGCTTCCTCGATGTCACCAGGCGTCAAAACGTTGCTGCAGGCGACCATGGCATCGAACTCCACCGAAGCGCGGATGTACATGATCGCGTTGATGCCGTCCAAGTCGATCTTGCTCACGTAGCTTCCCCTTTGGGAGAAGATCTCCAATAAGCCATCGGCCTCGAGTTGCTTCAAGACATCGCGGATCGGGGTGCGGGAAAGCGAAAAGCTTCTGCTCAAGGCTTCCTCGCGCAGCCTGGTGCCGGGCTCGATCTCCAAGGCGATGATCTTCTCGAGGAGGATTTGATAGATCTTTTGGACTTCGGGGGTCATCTTACCTCTGGACGCGGCCGGTGGTGTTGCCGCCCATCAAGGATTCGACTTCCTTGACGGTGGCGTGGTTATAATCGCCGGGGATGGTGTGCTTATATGCGCTATGGGCGACGGCGAAATTGATCGCCTTTTCCGGGTCATCATAATGAGTGAGGCCGTAAATCAGACCCGCGGCGAAGGAATCGCCACCGCCGACGCGGTCGACGATGCGGAGTTCATAATGGGCGGATTTATAGAGTTTGCCATTGGTGAAGAGGACGCCGCTCCAGCCATTGTCGTTGGCGCTATGGGATTCTCTTAAAGAGGCGGCGGCGCCTTTGAAGCCGAACTTCTCGCACATCGCTTTGAGCATCGGGCCATAGCCATCGGCATCGAGTTTTCCTTTGGAAACATCGCCCGGGGCTTTAAAGCCCAAGCAGGCTTCGGCGTCTTCTTCGTTGCCGATCGCATAATCGACATACTGCATCAAGGGGATGAGGCAGGCCTGAGCCTGCTCTCTGGTCCAGAGTTTGGCGCGGAAGTTCAGATCGAAGGAAGTCGTGACCCCGTGCTTTTTGGCGGCGATCAAGGCTTGCTTGGTGATTTCCCTGGCCGATTCGGATAACGCCGGGGTGATGCCGGTCATATGGAACCAGTCGATCCCTTCGAAGATCTTATCGAAATCGAATTCCTCGGCTTTGGCTTCGGCAATCGAAGAATGGGCGCGGTCATAGATGACTTTGCTCGGACGAACCGAATCGCCGGTCTCAAGATAATAGATGCCGAGGCGTTCTCCGCCGCGGAGGATGAACTTGGTGTCGACGCCGTATTCGCGAAGCGAATTGCGGGCGGCATCGCCGATGTCATTGGCCGGGAATTTCGAGATGAAGGCCGCTTCTTCGCCAAGATTGCAAAGGGAAAGCGAAACGTTGGCTTCGCCGCCGCCGTAATTGACATCGAAGGATTTGGCTTGGACGAACCGCTGATAACCAGGGGTCGAGAGACGGAGCATCAGCTCCCCTAAAGTCGCGTATTTCATGTTTATTTCTCCTCACGGGCTTTCTTGACCGCGGCGACGAATTGCTTCGCGCGGTTAGTGACTTCTGCGTAATCGCCTTTTTTGGCCGGGGCGGATAGATCGCTCCCGGTGCCGATGGCGACCGCGCCGGCTTTGATCCAATCGCCGGCATTCTCGATGCTCACGCCGCCGGTCGGCATGAGGTTGGCCTGGGGAAGCGGGCCGTGGACGGCTTTGAAGTAAGAGGGGCTGGCGGCGCTCCCGGGGAAGATCTTGATGACCTCGACCCCCGCTTTCATCGCGGTGACGATCTCGTTGATGGTGTAGCAGCCTGCCATATAAGGAACGTCATAGAGGTTGCAAAGCTCGCAGACTTCCTTATCAAAGCAAGGCGAGACGATGAACTTGGCGCCTTTAAGGATGGCCATGCGGGCGCTTGTGACATCTAAGACGGTGCCGGCGCCGACGACATATTGGCCTTCGTTCTTCTTGGCGAGGGCTTCGATCACATCGAGCGCGCCAGGCACGGTGAAGGTGACTTCAAGCCCTTCGATGCCGCCTTTGACGACCGCATCGCAAA
>CADCLZ010000008.1:16722-17482 GCA_902802365.1 uncultured Erysipelotrichaceae bacterium
GGATTCCGCGCGGATGACCGCGACGACCCCGACTTCGCAGAGCCGGGCAATGGTTTCACTTCTCATGGAAATACTCCTTTGGTACAGCAAAATCTTACTCCCTTTACGCGCGAGAAGCCTATAACTTGTATACAAAAATCGTAAATGCAAAAAGGCAAAGGCTCATAAAATAGAGATTTTATCCGATATTTTCAGTTATTTTTTGATATTTCTATTTCGTATACAAAATGATTTTTGCAACAAAAGAAAAAACTCCCCTAGCGTTTTTTGCTAAAGGAGTTCGATTCATTTTGCGAAATATTGATTCGCGTTGTTGTAGCAGACATCCTCGACGATTTTCCCGAGGATCTTCTCGTCGTTTGGATACCTTCCTTGGTTCACGATCTCCGCCAGGTAATTGCAGAATTCCCGCCGGAAATATTCGTGACGCGGATAACTAAGGAAGCTTCTTGAATCGGTGAGCATGCCGATGAAGCAAGAGAGAAGCCCGTCTTGAGAGAGTTTCTTCAGCTGGTTCTCCATCCCTTCAAAGTTATCATTGAACCACCAGGCAGTTCCCAATTGGATCTTGCCTTTGCTTCCTTCTTGGAAGCAGTTCATCAAGCTGACCAAGGAGCAATAATCCTTTTCGTTCAGGCAATAAAGGACGGTTTTGGGCAGTTCGTTGGTCTCATCGAGCGCGTTAAGAAGCGCGGAGAGCTTCTCGGCGACGTCGCGGTCATTGATCGCGTCGAACCCGGTATCGGGGCCAAGGGCCTTG
>CADCLZ010000009.1 GCA_902802365.1 uncultured Erysipelotrichaceae bacterium
ACCGCGACGCCTTCAACCATAAAATCTTCAAAGTTTTGGCTCATCATGAGGGGCCGATTGATAATTAACTGCCCAAAAAACGAAATTGCCTCCTATTAAGTTATGGGAGGCTTTTCTTTTATGGTATTCACGGTCAAGAACGTCGGGAAACGGTTCGGATCTACATTCGTGGTCCGCCATGTTTCCTTTTCTTTGCCTAGCCAAGGCTTTGTGGCGATCAAAGGGAAGTCTGGTTCGGGCAAAAGCACCTTGCTGAATCTATTGTCTGGACTACTGAGGCCAGAAGAAGGCGCAGTTTATTATCAAGGTCGGAATCTAGCCCATTTCAATGCGGTAAAAATGCGCAGGTTCCGCCTAAAAGAAACGGCGATGCTCTTTCAGCACTACAACCTGATCGATGGGGCAAACGGCTTAGAAAACGTGGCTTTGCCGTTAAGATTGGCCGGAATTGGAAAACGCAAGGCGGAGAAGGAGGCAAACAAACTATTTGCCCGTTTCAACATTCAGGACCTTGCCGAGAAAAACGTCGATGTTTGCTCTGGTGGGGAGAAGCAAAGGATCGCCTTGCTCCGCTCCCTCATTCAACGACCCAAGGTTCTCTTTTGCGATGAACCAACCGGGGCTTTGGATGAGGCGAACGCCAAATTCATCATGGAAAGCCTTAAGCAGGAAGCAAAAAAGCGTCTGATCGTGATGGTTAGCCATAATGAAGAGCTCATCGAATCCTTCGCTGACTCGATCATCGTGGTCGAACAAAAACAAGCAAGGTTTGCGAAAAAAGCGAGCATCAAGAGCGAAACAAAGCCAATGGAGGAGACCCGCTTGCCACGGGGTAGAGGCTGGGCGCCGTTTTTCACGGGCAGAAACCTCAAGCGGAACGCGCTGATTGACGCGATCGGCTTTTTGGGAATGCTTATTGGCTTTTCTTCCCTTTTGATCACCGCGGGTTTTTATCAAGGGAGCAAGAGGGTGTTGGAAGAGGAGCCAAAGAAAAGCGCTTCTTACCGTTGTTTGTCGGTCTCTGAGAAATATTACCTAGAAAGCGAAGGATCGCCTTTGAAGCTAGTTCGCCGAAGAAGACCAGAACGAGAAAACGTCTTTGACCTTCTTTCGGCGATTGAAGGAGTGGAGGTTGTCCCCGATTATTCCTTTTTCTTTCCAAGCGGCCACGCATTCCAGATCGATGGAGCGGCAAAGCCAGCAACTTCCTTTCAGGTTTATGGCTCGTTCGATGAATCGATCCTTCTCGAAGGGTCCGCCCCATCCCCATACGAGCTTGGGTGCGTGGTGAATGAAGAATTCATCGCCCAGTATCCCGAAGCCAAAATTGGTTCGGAGATCGCCTTTTCGGAGAACTATTCCCTGAATTACCTCGGGAGCATCGATGAAGGGATGTTCCGTTATTCGTTTATCCTGACCGGAATCATTTCTGAATTCTCGTTTTTGAGTTCTGAGAAGGTGTATATACCTTATTACGCTTTATCCGGCATGCTCATGAAGGAAAAGCTTCCGAATCTTTCCGCCCATTTCGCCCAGGAGATCACCGCGGCTAATGCGAATGAGTATTTGCCCAATGACCATAGCGTCGCCGGCTATCAATATCTCTTATTCGCCAAAGACGATGAAGCGGCAGAAACCCTCTTTGAGAAAAAGATTGCTTTGGAGAGCGAAGAAAACCCGCTTGCCCTGTCTTCTTCGGCCTATGATGCCAAAAAGGCGTTTGGCGACCTGACAAACGCGTTTTCGCTTTCGTTGCTGGTATTTGTCGGCATCGCTTTTCTTGGCGTTGGATTGATTTTGGCGATGACCGCCTACTCCGGGTTTATGAAGCGGAGGAAAGAAACCGCTATGCTTCTAGTTTTGGGCGGGGCGGAAAGTGAGATTGGGGCGATTTATTTGATGGAGGAAGTCCTTTTGGCGGTTTTGGCGGCCGGACTATCTTTGCTTTTATCGCCTTTGCTCCAAAAAGGAGCAGATGCTTATCTATTCACCCATTTTTCGATGAGCGGCCTTGTCCAGATCCCACTTGCCTCCTTCGTTGGGATCCCATATCTAGTCCCGATGGCTTTGTTTCTTTTCGCGTTGATCATCTCCTCTTTGGCTTGTTTGGTTCCCCTTCGGGCGATTGGAAGGATGCCCTTGGCCGAAATCCTCCATGACGAATGAGCCCTTTAGTTTCTCTCAAGCGTCTTAATAGACGCTTCGGGAGCCAAAGAGTCCTGCGCGACATCGATTTGGTTTTGCCAAAGAAGGGGTTGATCGCCATCGTTGGGCCCTCGGGTTCTGGGAAGAGCACTTTGCTCAATATCCTTTCCGGCTTAGACGTCGGTTATGAAGGAAGCGCGAAAGTATTGGGGAAGGATTGGAAGAAGCTTGAGGAGAAGGAGCGGGCGGAAATCCGCCTTTCGCGCATCGGCTATCTATTTCAATCGTTCAATCTCTTGGATTTGGAAAGCGTTTCTACCAACGTCCTTTTGCCCTTAACGGCGATAAGCATTGAGGGGAATAAAACCAAAAAGAGAAGGGGCATTGATCTAATTTCGTATGTTGGGTTAAAAGGCAAAGAGAAGCAAAATGTCGCGACGTTATCGGGCGGAGAGAAGCAAAGGGTGGCGCTTGCGAGGGCTTTGATCAACGATCCGAGCATTTTGCTTTGCGATGAGCCGACCGGAGCCCTGGATGAGCGAAACGGAGACGCGGTTTTCCGCTTGCTGCAGAAGATTGCCCTCGACCGTTTGGTGATCGTGGTGAGCCATGACCGAAAGCTGGTCGAGCTTTATGCAAATCGGATTTTGCGGATCGAAGCAGGGAGGATTTATTCCGACAATAACCTCGCGGAGGTCGAAGAAGGGGAGGCAATCCTCGCCGTCAAAGCCAAAGGAAGGAAGAGAAAAAGCGCGCTGCCGCTATCGTTTCTCTTTTCTCATGCCCTCCACCTTCTTTTATCAAAGAAGCGGAGGAGCTTTTTATCGATTTCCATGATCTCGGTCGGTTTGCTCGGCTTGGGTTTATCCCTTTATGTGAGCGAGAGCATCGAAAGCGAGATTGGCGGGGCATTTGACGGGTTCGTGTCAAGAGAGCAGATCGTTATGAGCCCTCATCAAAGCGATGGAGTGGCGCTTAGTAACGTCTATTCCGCCCCTTTTGCGGAAGTCGAAAAGATCAAAGACGCCTTTCCGGAAGAGGTGCTGGACGTCGGAACCACCTATTTGGCTTCATTTGAGACGATTTTCTCCGACGCCAATTACGTTTACACCACCAGAGGTCGCGAGGAAATCCTCCTCCCTTCTTTCTCGATCCGAACTGCTGCGGATTATCTCTGGCTTGATGACTATCAAGATGAGGCCTTTTTTCCGCGTTTCCCTAAAACAATGGAGGAGGACTCCATCGTCCTTGGCTTACCTTATTCGGATATGTTCGGGCTCTGTTTCGGCCTTCATATCATTCGCAGCTATGAGTCGTTAGGGAATTACATCAGTTCGTTTGGCCTCCCGATCGTTTTCTCCTTGGCCCATAACGACTGGGGCTATCAAGATGAGCAGATTCTCAACGTCGTCGCGGTGATCGCCGCCGAGGAAGCGACGATGTATCACTTTTCCCATAACTGGAACGAATACTTTTTCGAAGAATCGATGCGCTTTCCATCTACAGATTCGGGGGAGATCCCAGCCGATAAACCCTGGACCTTGCAAAAGGTGCACTATCTGGCGGCGAAAAACGATATGACGAGCCTGCTTAAGAAGATTCGGGAAAGCGAGGGGTATGAGAACTATGTCTTCCAACGAGCGAGCAGCGACTACAACCTCACGGTTTGCAGAATCGGCGAATACTGCGGGCTGAATCGCGCTTATGTTTATGCGGCCGATAAGACGAGCGTCCCCTATTCCGTCATTCAAAAAGTCGCGCAGGATCCGCGTATCGGCAGTTATTCAATTTTGACCAATGGGACTTATGTGGCCTATGGCGGATCGATGATGATCGGCTTTGCCCAAAAGTTCTTTCTCGCGGGCAGCGAAGGCTCTTTGGATCAGGTGATTGATGCCTATAGCGATGTGAGAAGCGAAGAAGCGGGCTTGGATTTTGCTTTGCCTAACGATGTACTGGACGGCAATTACCTTAAGAGCGGACTTGGCGGGCTGCGCTTCAGTAGTGATTTCTCCAAATTGAAGCAGGGGAGAGTGCCTTCTTCCATCTGGGAAGTTTGTCTTTCCACTGGTTTACTCGAGAAACTAGGCGAAAAGGAAGAAATCTACGTCGCCGGCGAGATCGGCAGCCAAATCAATGAGAAATTCCTCCATCGGGAATTCCGTTGCGCCGCCTTGAAGGTAGTTGGGATAGTGGAGCAAACAAAACCAACCCTATATGCGGTAGGCGATTGGACGATCGACTTTTTCCGCGACATCCTAGGGATCAGCGCCTTCTATTTGGAGCCGACGGGGGCGATTTTGAATCTCAACGATCCCGAAAAAGCCCAAGAAGCGGTGGATGCCTTATCCTCCGAGTATCCGGATTATTCCTTCCTCAGCCCATCTCTGGATGTTATGGAGTCGATTTCCGGGACGATGAACTACATCAGCGGGATGCTTTTCGCCTTCAGCTGGATCGCCTTGATCATCTCCGGTCTGCTCTATGGCATCGTCATGATCGTTTCGGTGATGGAGAACGAGCGGGAACGCTCCTTGCTTTCTGTTTTGGGAATTGCCCGAAAGGACATCTTCAAGAGCTACCTTGCCCAAGCCTTCCTTTATGCGTTTTTCGCCTTCGCCTTTTCCGCATTCTCCATCGTTGGGTTGGAGCTGGGCGTTCATGGCTATATCGCCGGGAGCTTTGGAAGCGGTTCAACATTTTCTTTTTCCTTCTCCCCATTGTTGGCCATGTTCGCTTTTTCGTTGGCTTTCTTCTTCATAGCCTTGTTAGTTCTCACTTCCTTTGTTTGGTCAAAAAAGCCTGAAACGTCGGGCTTATAACGATTTCGGCCTCGCACATTTTTAAAAACCCAACAAACATACTGATTTGTATAGCAAATTCGCTTCGATTGTTTTATAGTTTTTAAAGTGTTATTTACAGGGCACAGAAAGGAAGCTGCAAATGAAGGGAACCGTTAAAATGTTCAATAAGGAAAAGGGCTATGGGTTCATCAAAGCTGATGATGGCCATGACGTCTTCTTCCACTATTCCGCTCTTCTGATGGACGATTTCAAGACCGCTGAATCGGGCGAAAACGTCGAATTCGAAGAAGAGGATTCACCGCGTGGTCCTCGCGCTAAGAACATTAAAAAGCTCGGCTAATTTCTCTAGCACTTTCGAGCCCGTGGCAAAACTACGGGCTTTTTTCTTATCTTGTTTGCGTTTACTCTAGTTTGATCTCGCCTATTGAGATACAATCTCAAGCGCGAAAAGGAGGCATTTCGTCTATGGCATTAAAAGCAGGGATCGTTGGGCTTCCCAATGTCGGAAAGAGCACCCTTTTCAACGCGATCACCAATTCGCACGTCGAAGCGGCCAACTACCCGTTTGCGACCATCAAGCCGAATACCGGCGTCGTAAGCGTGCCCGACACCCGCCTGGATTTCTTGGCGGATATGTTCCATCCGAAGAAAAAGACCCCGGCGACTTTTGAATTCTATGATATCGCCGGCTTGGTCAAAGGCGCCTCTAAAGGCGAAGGCCTCGGAAACCAGTTCTTAGCCGCCATCCGCGAGTGCGACGCGATCTGCGAAGTGGTGCGCTGCTTCGATTCCAATGACATCATCCATGTCGAGAATACCGTCAATCCCGCCAGGGACATCGAAACCATCGACTTGGAGCTTGCGATGTCCGACTATGAAGCCGTCAACAACCGCATCGCCAAACTCGAGCCGAAAGCCAAGATCGCCAAAGACAAAACCGCGATCTACGAAATGGCGATCCTTAAACCCCTTCAAACCTGGCTTGGGGAAGGGAAAAGCGCGCGGGTTTGCCCTGAATTAAGCCACGAGCAGATGGTTTACGCCCGGAAGAACTTCTTCCTTCTCTCGATGAAACCGATCATCTACGTCGCCAATGTGGCGGATACCGATTATGCGGATCTGGAGAACTGCGCCTATTACCAAACCGTCCGGATGATCGCCGATTCGCAAGGCGCGGAATGCATTCCGGTCAGCTGCGAGATCGAATATGAGATCAGCCAGTTGGAAGGCGAAGAGAAAGACGAGTTCCTCGCCAGCTTAGGCGCGAAGGAATCCGGCCTCGATAAATTGATCAAGGCGGCATACCATTTGCTCGCCTTAAGAACCTTCTTCACCTGTGGTGAAGATGAATGCCGTGCCTGGACGTTCAAGGAAGGCATGAGCGCGCCCGAATGCGCAGGCATCATCCACACCGACTTCCAGAAGGGTTTCATCAAAGCGGAAGTCTATGACTTCGAAGATCTAAAAGCCCTTGGTTCGGAAAGCGCGGTCAAAGAAGCCGGCAAGCTCCGGCAAGAAGGAAAGGAATATCGGATGAAGGACGGCGACGTCTGCTTCTTCCGGTTCAATGTGACGAAATGAGCGCCCTGAATTATCGAATTGGCTATGGCGAAGACATCCATAAGCTGGTCGAAGGAAGACCTTTGATCCTCGGCGGAGTCAACATCCCGTTTGCGAAAGGCTTGCTTGGTCATTCCGACGCGGATGTGGTCTTTCACGCGTTGAGCGATGCGATCCTCGGCGCGCTCGCCTTAGGCGACATCGGGAAGCACTGCCCGGATAACGCCGCCTGGACCGAAGGGATGGATTCCGGCAAGATCGTCTCCAAAGTCGGGGAGATGATGAAGCAAAAAGGCTATGGGGTCGGCAACATCGACCTTTCCATCGCCTGCGAGAAGCCGAAACTCGCCCCGCATATCGATGAAATGAGAAAGAATATCGCTTCGCTTTTGGAGGTTTCCGAAGAACAGGTATCCGTCAAAGCGATGACCAACGAAGGAATGGACGCCGTAGGCGAGGGCAAAGCAATCCGCGCCACCTGCGTCGTCTTACTGAAAAAGGAGAACTAACATGGACCACGAAACCAGATTGAAGGAAATCCTGGCTGAGGCCGCCAAGAAAATCGGCATCGAAGTGAAAGCCGAAGAGATCGTGATCGACCATGCGAAGGAAAAAGCGCATGGCGATTTCTCGACCAACCTCGCGATGCGCTACGCCAAACTCCTTCACAAGGCGCCTCGCGATATCGCCCAGGAAATCGTTGATTCGATCTCCGATCCGATGATCGAGAAAATCGAGATCGCCGGCCCGGGTTTCATCAACTTTTTCCTCAAGCAGGAATCCTTGGCTTCCATCATTGCAACCGTAATTGAACAAGGATCCGAATATGGCCGTGCTCCGCGCAACGGCAAGAAACTTTGCCTCGAATATGTTTCCGCCAATCCGACCGGCGACCTCCATTTGGGCCATACCCGCTGCGCAGCCGTGGGCGATTCGCTTGCGAAGATCCTCGATGCTGCTGGTTTTGACGTCACCAAAGAGTTCTACGTCAACGATTGCGGTAACCAAGTCGAGCATCTCGGTCACTCCTTGAGGGCGCGTTACCACGCCTTATTCGGCGAGCCGCTTGATCTTGCCGAGGATGATTATCATGGCGAGGATTTGATCGCCATCGCCCAGAAAATCAAAGACGAATTTGGCGACAAATATCTCACGGATTCCCCGCAAAGCCATGATTTCTTTATCCATTTTGGCATTGAAGAGGAACTTGCAAAGCTTAAAAAGGACCTCGCTGATTTCGGGGTGATCTTCGACAAGTTCTCCTACGAATCCGATATCCGGAAGGGCGGGAACGTCGAAAAGACCCTCGTCGAGCTCCGCGAGAAAGGCTATGTCTACGAGCAGGAAGGCGCCCAGTATTTGAAGACGACCGCTTTCTTGGATGATAAAGACCGCCCAGTCGTCAAGAGCAACGGTCTATATACCTACTTCATGCCCGATATCTGCTATCACTACAACAAGATGAGCAGGGGATTCGACCTCTTGATCGACGTCCTCGGCGCTGACCATCACGGTTATTTGAACAGGATGAAAAGCGCTTTGATGATGAAGGGCTATTCCCCCGAGGTTTTGGACTTTGTTCTCGTCCAGGTTGTGCGCGTCTATCGCGATGGCCAGGAAGTGAAGATGAGCAAGCGGACCGGCAAGGCGATCGCCCACCGCGACTTGGTTGAGGAAGTCGGCAGGGACGCCGTCCGTTATTTCTTCGTGGAACGCAATCAATCCACCCACCTCGACTTCAATTACAATCTAGCGACGGAGCAATCCTCGAATAACCCGGTTTACTACGCTCAATACGCCCATGCGCGTTGCTGCTCGATCCTCGAGCTGGGCAAGGATTTCGCGATCGATGTGAGCGCTCCGCTGCTCAAGGAAGAATCGGAACTTTCAATTTTGAAGCATTTGTCCGATTTTCCGAGTATGATTGTCTCTAGCGCGGAGACAAGGTCTCCCAATCGCGTCGCCGCCTACATCCATCGCCTCGCCGAATTGTTCCATGAATTCTATGGGAAATGCCGGGTCGTCGACCCCAACAACAAAGCATTGACGGAAAGCCGTCTTGCCCTCATCAAGAGCGTGAAGATCACGATGGAGAACGCTTTGGCGCTTCTCGGCGTGTCTGCTCCGACCAAAATGTAATTCGAAAGGAAGAAACCCATGAAAAACATCAGTTTGCCCGATACCGCCTTTGAAGTTCTTCAAGCCGCTGAAGGAGCGATGAGCTTCGCCGACCTTTTCGCGAAGGTCGCCGAACTCGACGAGATGAACGAAGAGGAAAGGAACGCCAACATCGGCCGTTTCTACACCGATCTTTCCTTGGATGGCAGAATCGTCGGCTTAGCCGACAACACCTGGGATCTCAGGAGCCGCCACAAATTGGCTGACTTCAAACTCAGCGCCGTCGACGTCTACACCGCCGAAGAAGAAACCGAAATCGACGCGGAAGACGCCAAAGAGCAAGCCGAATACGACGCCTCTGTCGAAGGCCGTTCGCTCGAAGACGAAGAAGGCTTCGGCGAAGAGGAAGAAGAGAACGATTCCAAAGCGCGCGAATCCAAAGAGGCAGCTGAACTTATCGGCCTTGGCAAAATCGGCAACGATTATTGATCGCATTCTTAAGATAGCGCCTCAAGACGAGGCGCTTTTCTTTTGTCAAATAAGCCGAAACAACTTCGGTTGTTTGCTATAATTGTTCTATTCCCCACCTATGAAAGTCCATATCAAGCGTTCGCATTATCATGGCTCGATCGTCGCGCCTCCTTCCAAGAGCTTCTGCCACCGCTATTTGGTCGCAGGTGCCCTTTCGGGCGGCAGCAAGATCTCGCATATTGGCGATAGCGAGGACATCTCCGCGACCTTAGATTGCCTTTCTGCCTTTGGCAGCATCTTCGAACGCAACAAGGATACCGTCACTTTTGGAACCGTTTTGTATGGGAACCCTGACTTCCCCTGCGGAGAGTCGGGGACGACGCTGCGTTTTTTCGTTCCGCTTGCCTTGACCAAATATCCCACCGCCCGCTTCACCGGAAGCCCTCGCCTTTTAAAGCGCGGCATCTCCGAATACCAAAGGGCGCTCAAGACGGTCTCTTTCGACATCAAAAAAGACGAGATCGTCACCAGAGGGATGCTGCTCCCGGGCCATTACAAAATGGCAGGGAACGAATCCAGCCAATACATTTCCGGCATGCTTTTGGCGTTTCCCCTTCTTCCGGGGGATTCGACCTTGGAAGTGGTGGGCCCCTTGGGCTCTGAGCCTTATGTCCGCATGACCCAGCAAGCGATGGAGGCCTTTGGCATCAAAGTCACCAGAAAAGGGTCGACTTTCGTCGTCCCCGGTAACCAAAGTTACCGCGGGGTCTCCGCTTCCGTGGAGGGCGACTTCTCAAATTCTTCCTTCCTCGAAGCCCTGGGCTTCCTGGGCGGGGAGGTCCAAGTCAACGGTTTGCGTGAGTTCAGCTCACAAGGCGACCGCGCCTATCGCGACTTCTTCCCAATGCTCCATAAAGAAACCAGCGCGATCGATTTGACCAACTGCATCGATCTAGGCCCGATTCTCTTCGTCTTTGCCTGCTTGAACCACGGCGGCGTCTTCGTCGGCACAAAGCGGCTGCGGACGAAAGAAAGCGATCGCGGAGAATTGATGGCAAAAGAACTCAAAAAAGCCGGAGTCACCGTATCTTTTGGCCCCAACTATATCGGCATCGGCCGTTATCAGCCGAATGGGCCTTTGGCCTTCGACGCCCATCATGATCACCGCATCGCGATGGCGTTGTCGCTGTTCTCCACGGTCAGCGATGTGACGATCGAGGGCGCCGAATGCGTCAAGAAATCGTTCCCCGAGTATTGGGAAATCCTCAAAAAGCTCGGTGCCGATCTTACCTACGAAGGCGAATAAGCAGACCTTAAAAAACTATCAACGCCCCCTCTCTTTTTTGGGAAAAGATGATCAATGGGGGCCTTTTCTTTGCCAAAAAATGGGTTTGCAATCCGCGGCGGAAAGAGTATTCTATCGTACTTTATGTTCCAGGATGAATCAGCGATCTTAACGAGAATCAAAGAAAGCCCGGTCATCACGATCTGGGGCCATGGTCTGCCTGATGAAGATTGCTATGGTTGCCAAATCGGTCTGCGCGAGATTCTGCGCGCCAATTTTCCCGATAAGAAAGTCTACGCCGTCGGAACTGGAGTACCGCGCTTATTCAAGCGCCTCGCTCCAACCGATGTCGTTTCCGATGAAGAGGTGAGAGAAAGCTTCGCCATCCTCGTTGATGTCTCGTGCCTAAGGCGCGTTGAAGACCCTAGGGTCTTTACGGCGAAGAGCTTCGCCAAGTTCGATCACCATATGCCCAACCCCGAAGAGTACTTCGACGATCTGATGATCGTGGAGCCCAAGCGGGTGAGCTGCGGCGAATTGATCGCTGAGTTCGCCTTTAGGAACCATCTCAAGGTCCCCAAGCTTGCCGCAGAAGCCCTCTACTCCGGCATCTGCACCGATTCGGGCCGTTTCGAGTTCTATGGCACCAACGCGGATACTTTCCGGGTGGTAGCAAAGCTATTTGACTGCGGGGTGGTCCCCGACACCTTGCTTTCCATCGTTTTTCAGGAAGAGGCGAAAGTGGTGCATTTCCGTTCCTATATCCTCGAGCATAGCAAGGTCGAGGGAAAAGTCGCCTATTGCCGCCTCACGAAGGAAGATTATCTTCCCTTCGGGCTGACGTTTGAGGAGGCCAGCGGATTAGCCACCGTATTAGGCGCCTTAAAAACCGAGTTCTATGTTCTATTCACCGCCGATTTAGAAGGCGAGGTCAGGGTTGAGATGAGATCGCATGCTCCCTACGCCGTCCAACCAACCGCGATGGAGTTCGGGGGCGGCGGCCATTTGTACGCCGCAGGTTGCTCTATTCATAAAGGCGACGAAAACGGGTATGATAGTATCATCAGGGCATTAAATGCCATCGAACCCTCGGAGGACTAAAGTATGTACGAGCGTGAACTGAAGGCTATGATCGCGGCGGCCAAGAAGGTCGAGCAGCATATCCTCGACATCTATTATTCCACGGACTACGAAGTCGATTTGAAGAGCGACAATTCCCCGGTCACCATCGCCGATATCGGCGCCGATAAAGTGATCCGCGAATTCTTAAAGCAAGAATTCCCCGAATATGGGATCCTCACCGAGGAGAGCAAAGACACCAAAGAACGCTTGGAGAAGGAATTCGTCTTCATCGTCGACCCCATCGACGGCACGAAGGAATTCATCACCCATAACGATGAGTTCGCCACCAACATCGCGTTGGTCAAAGACCACATCCCCGTGGTCGGCGTCATCAATATCCCCGTGACCGGCGTCACCTACTTCGCCATCAAGGGCCAAGGCGCTTATCGTCAGGACGATAACGGCGTCAAATTCAAGATCGAGACCTCGAAGCGCACCTCTGATCTGATCTGCGTCATCAGCAAGAACTACCATGACCCCAGCGATCAGAAGTTCGTCGAGAAGCATGCGGACAAGATCGGCGTCATCAAAGCGATGGGTGCCTCGATCAAGTTCTGCCAGATCGCCGAAGGCCATGCGGACGTCAGCTTCCGTCTGAAGCCCGGCACCAAGGAATGGGACACCGCGGCTGGCCAGATCATCGTCGAAGAAGCCGGCGGCTGCATGCTAAAGCTCGACGGGACCGCCTATATCTATAACCGCGAGAACGTCGTCAACACCGAGCCCTATGAGATCCTCAACCGGGCCGAGAACTTCGTGAAATAACATTCAAGACAATCAAGGAGGGGTTTCCCTCCTTTTTTATTGCCCTTCTTCGTCGGCGTTTTAGAATATTGCCAAGAAAGAAAGGGAAGCATCATGGCAGGTTATATGAAGTGGTGGGACGAGCTCGGCAAAGTCGCCAAGGTCGTCTTGAGCATCTTCGGCATCTTTTTGTTAGAACACGGAACGGCTGGTGTATACGATCCTCAACGTCGTGCCGATCATCGGGACGGTCATCGTGGTGATCGACATCGTCTGGATGGCCTTGGGCCGTCCGGTCCCCGTGAGTTTCGGCGATCTCTCCGGCGGGGAAGAAACCAAACCCGATGAAGAGAAGGTCGTCGAAGCGGAAGCCACCGACAAAGAAGAAGAGCCGAAAGAATAAGCATCGACAAAAAAACGGGCTCGGTTGGGCTCGTTTTCATTTCGCTTCTTCTTTTTTCTTCCCGAACAGGGCTTCTTCCCTGGCCCGGAATTCTTCGAGCTTTCTTTCTTCGTAAGCCTGCATGAGGTCTTCGGGGACGTCGGTGGTTTTGACCTCGATTACCCCGGGGACTTCTTCCATTAGGATGATTTCGACGCCGGAGGAGATGTCCTGCGCGGCGTATAGGCAGCCATCGCAGGCGCCGGTCATCGTGACGTAGACCACGCCATCGCGAAAACCGATGAAGTCGATGCTCCCGCCATCGCGCTGGAGGAAGGGGCGGATCTTGTTCAGGACCGTTTCGATTTGCTTTTCGATTTCTTCTTGGCTCATTGCTTTTACCGAATGGGTATTGTAGGCGAAAAAAATGCAAGGTCAAACGATTTGATTGTGTTATCCTTCTTCCTATGAAGAAAGACCTCTCGAAAACCGCGGAGAAGCTCTTGGCCTCTTGCTTTGAGCTTCGCCAGCACAAGAAGATCGCCGGCATGGACGGATTGATCAAGATCCTTCAGGGGAAAATCGAC
>CADCLZ010000010.1 GCA_902802365.1 uncultured Erysipelotrichaceae bacterium
TGCGCCGGGGCCAGCGAGGACATCGTCTCCTTCGATGATGATCTGATGCGTCGTTTTGCGCCAGAGAATCTCAGGAATCTCTTCGTCAACCAGCTTCAGGACGAGGCTTTGGAAAGCCGTCAGCTCGTTAACGCGGTCACCAACGCCCAGAAGCAAATCGAAGGTCAGAACTTCGATATCCGTAAGAACCTGCTTGATTATGATGATGTCTTGGCCAAGCAAAGGCAGATCATCTACGACAAGCGCGACGCGATCCTCTTCGCCGACGATATCGGCGATATGATCCACCAGTTCTTCCTCGATACCGGGAAATTCCTCTGCAAGAAAGCCGTTGTGGAAGGCCGCGACGAAGGCCTCGTCTCGGGCGATACGCTGAAACGCATGGTCGAGCCGGCGTTTATGCCGGAAGGAACCTTGCCGGTTTCCGCTTACGATGAAGCCCCGGTCGAAGAGGCGGGCGAGGACCTTGGCGAATCGCTTTATGCCCTCTTCTTGAAGAAGCGCGCCACTTGGCCGCAGGAAGAAGCCAATACCGCTGAGCGGCAGATCTCCCTCTCGGTCATCGACCATAACTGGACCAAGCACATCGATACGATGGAGCACCTCCGCGAAGGCATCAACCTCCGCAGCTATGCCCATACCAACCCGTTGCAGGATTACGTCAACGAAGGTTATGACCTCTTCCGCGAGATGAATGAGAGAATCGCGGTCGATAGCGTCTATAACTTCCTCAACGTCAAGATTGAGCGGAGGACCCCGCCGCCTGCGCCGACCAAAGATGGCGCCGTCGAGGTGAATTCGGAGAATAAGGAAGAAAACAAAGAGCTTCCGAACCCCGAAGAAAAGCCCGGAGAAGGACAAACCCCGGAAGAAGCGAAAGCCGAATCCGAGAAATAAACTGAGGGAAAGGAATATGCAAGAGCTCGTCGAGTTAAAACAGAAAGCCCAAGAGATTGGGAAGATCGTCTCGCAGCTCGGTGGCTCTCTTTGACCTGAACAAACTGAGCAAGAAAATCGCCGAGTTGGAAGAGAAACAAAACGCGGAGGGATTCTGGAATGACCAGAAGGCCGCGGTTTTGGTCGTCAACGCGTTGAACGACGCGAAAACCCGCGTGGACGGATACCAGAAAATCAAATCCACTTATGGGGACATCCTCGATCTTTTGGCCGAGGCCGATGAAAAAGATCAGGAGATGCTGGAACTCATCGCCTCCATGGAACAAGACATCGAGGTCGAAGTGAAAGATCTGCGGAACCTGCTGCTTTTTAGCGGTGAATACGATGCCTTAAATTGCACGGTGGATATCCATCCGGGCGCCGGCGGAACCGAGGCCCAGGATTGGGCGTCGATGATTCTCCGCATGTACGTAAGGTGGTGCGAGCGCAAAGGCTTTAAGTATCAGGTGATCTCTTATGAAGACGGCGATGAAGCCGGCCTTAAGAGCGCAACGATCAAAGTGATCGGCCATAATGCTTACGGTCTCCTTAAAGGGGAAAAAGGCGTTCACCGTCTGGTCCGCATCTCGCCTTTTGATGCGAATGCCCGTCGGCACACTTCGTTCTCCAGCGTCAACGTCGTGCCGGAATTCGGCCCGGTCGCCGATGTCGTGATCGATCCAAAGGATCTGCGTATCGACATTTTCCGTTCTGGCGGCGCCGGCGGACAAAACGTCAATAAAGTCTCTTCCGCGGTGCGTATCACCCATATCCCGACTGGGATCGTGGTCGCCAGCGAAGCGGAACGCGATCAGCCCAAGAACAAAGCCAACTGCATGGCGATGCTGAAAGACAAACTGATGGCCTTGAAGCTCGAAGAGCGGCAGCGGAAGATCTCCGGCATCGTCGGGGAACAGAAGAACATCGAATGGGGTTCGCAAATCCGCTCCTATGTCTTCCAGCCTTACCAAATGGTCAAAGACCATCGCACCGATTTTGAAACCGGGAACGTCCAAGCCGTGATGGACGGCGATGTGGATGGATTCCTATTCGCTTATCTGGAAAAGGAGGCGCGCGATGGTGGGAACTAAGAACGAAGCCCGTCGGAAAAGATTCCGCGAGGTGAATAACATCTTCCTTGTCATCCTGGGCTCTGCGATGCTCGCTTTCGGCGACGCCGCCTTCATCACGCCGCAGAACCTCGTCACCGGCGGGGTTATTTCGGTCGGCGTCATCATCCAATATTTCGTGGGCGCCACTTTCCCCCTCGTCGACATTGTGACCTGGGCGATGCAGATCGCCCTTTTGGCGGTGTCCTTCATCTTTTTGGGCAAGAAATTCACGATGCACACCATTTTGGCGACGATCCTGTACCCGGCTTTCTTCAGTTTGTTCTATCGAATCCCTGTCGGCGGTTCGGTCTCGATCGGAAACTTCATCGCTGAGCAATTCACGCAGACGATCTCCGCGGGCGGCGTCGATTATGAGAATACCGCGCTCGTCGTCCTTTCCGCTTTGATTGGCGGGGCGATGGTCGGCGGAGGCATCGCCATCTGCTATTTCGGCGATGGTTCGACCGGCGGATTCGATGTGATCTCGGTTTTGATTGCTCGGCATTCCTCGATCAAAGAAGGCATCTCCGCTTTCGTGATCGACGCGACCTTGGTCATCGTCGGTATGATCTGCATGCAAGATCTTCCGCGTGGTGTCATCGGCATCTTAAGCGCGCTTGTGTGCGCTTTGGTCGTCCAATACGCATACGTGAATCAGAACAAATTCGTCATCTGCGACGTCATTTCCTCCGAATATGAGCAAATCATGAAATACGTCATGGAGAAGATGGACCGCACGACCACCGTCATCAATGCGGTCGGCGGTTATAGCGGCAATGAGAAGAAAATCCTCCGCGTCGCCTTCTCCAAACGCGAACTCTTCGAATTCAAAGCCTTTATCGCCGAAGTCGACCCGGACGCTTTCGTGACCTTCATCTCCGCCTCCATGATCAACGGCGAGGGTTTCGACCCTCTTGTGAGCAAACTCGTTCTGCCTGGCAAAGAGGAAGAAGCTTCAGAAAACGAGGCGAACACGGATGGAGAATAAACCGTTCAAACTGGTTTCGCCCTATCGCCCGACCGGCGATCAGCCACAGGCGATTGAGAAAATCCTTCAAGGCGTTTCGGACGGCAAAGCCGTCCAAGTCATTTTGGGTGCCACCGGAACCGGCAAAACCTTCACAGATGCCAACATCATCGCAAAGCTCAATCGCCCGACCTTGGTTTTGGTCCATAACAAGACGCTTGCTTCGCAACTTTACGGCGAATTCAAAGAGCTCTTCCCCGAGAACCGCGTCGAGTATTTCGTCTCGAACTTCGACTTCTATCAGCCAGAAGCTTATGTTCCGAAAACCGACACCTACATCGATAAAAACGCGGTGATGAATGACGAGATCGAGATGCTCCGCTGCTCGGCGGTCAACTCGGTTTTGGAACGCCGCGACACCATCGTCGTGGCTTCGGTCGCCGCGATTTATGGCTTGGCCGATCCCGAAGAATACCGCGGGCTCCTTTTCGAAGTCCGGGTTGGCGAGAATCTAAACCGCCAGCTTCTTTACCAACGCTTGGTGGATTCCCAATACACCAGAAACAATCTTTCCCCGGCCCCCGGCACCTTCCGCGTCCACGGGGACATCATCGATATCTGGCCGTTGACCACCCCGGAGACCTACATCCGCATCGACTGCTTTGGCGATGAAGTGGAAAGCATCTCCGCGATCAACGCCTTAACAGGCGACGTTGTCCAACGTTATGCCACTTATCCGTTCTACCCGGCATATGATCATGCTTCCACCAGGAAAAGGATCGAAGCCGCGGTTTCGACGATCAAAGAAGAACTTAAAGATCGCTTAGCAGAGCTAAGAGAGCAGGGGAAGCTACTAGAAGCCGAGCGCCTTGAGATGCGCACGACCCAGGACATCGATTCCCTATTGGAATTCGGCCGTTGCCCGGGCATCGAAAACTATTCCCGGCATATCGACGGCCGCAAGCCCGGCCAAAGGCCGTTCTGCCTTATCGACTACTTCCCGAAGGATTATTTGCTTCTCATCGACGAAAGCCACGTCACCTTCCCGCAGCTGCGCGGAATGTTCCACGGCGACCGTTCCAGGAAGCAGACCTTGGTCGAATATGGCTTCCGTTTGCCTTCGGCCTTGGATAACCGCCCATTATCTTTCGATGAATTCGAGGCCTTGATGCCATCGACCACGGTTTGCACCTCGGCGACCCCGGGCGATTATGAGCTAGAACGCGCCAATCACGAAGTCGCGGAGCAGATCATCCGTCCGACCGGTTTATTAGACCCGTTGATCAAAATTCGCCCAACAATGGGCCAAATCGACGACCTTCTTTATGAAATCGGCGAACGGATCAAGAAGCACGAACGCGTCATGATCGTTACCTTGACGATCAAGATGGCGGAAGACCTCACCTCTTATCTAAAAGAGCAGGGGATCAAAGTCACCTATCTCCATAATGAGACCAAGACCTTGGAAAGAACCGAGATCATCTATCAGCTCCGTAAGGGAAAATACGATGTCTTGGTCGGCATCAATCTCTTAAGGGAAGGTCTGGATATCCCCGAGGTTTCGCTGATCGCGATCCTTGATGCCGACAAAGAGGGCTTCTTAAGAAGCACGCGTTCTTTGATCCAGGTCATCGGCCGCGCGGCAAGAAATGCGAACGGCACAGTCATCATGTACGCGGATACAATGTCCGATTCGATGAATGAGGCGATTTCCGAGACCAACCGCCGCCGGAGCATCCAAGAAGCCTACAACGAAGAGAACGGCATCGTCCCGATGACGATCATCAAGGAAATCCGACCGCCTCTGCATAATAGCGAGGACGAAATCCAACAGATGCTCAAGGCTTCCAACGGCCAGAAGATGTCGCGCAGCGAGATTCAACAGCGCGTCAAAGACCTTGAGAAGCAGATGAAGGACGCCGCCAAGCAATATGACTTTGAGCGCGCCGCCGAAATCCGCGACATCATGTTCGAACTGAAAGCGAGCCTAGATCAATGAAACAATATCAAACCTACATTTTTGACTTCGATGGAACCACTTTTGACTCCGCCTCCACAATGGGGCCCGTGTTTCGGGCGGGGTTCGAGGCGATAGGGCGAACCTGCACGGATGAGCAGGGCCAGGAATACATGCATCACTCGATTGAGGCATTGGCGAAAGCCGAGCATTTCGAAGATCGCTTCGAAGAATTCATCAACGCGGTGGCAGTGGCCTTGGATTGGCCGGAGACCATCGCGGCGACGAAGGTATTTCCCGATGCGGAAGAAGCGCTAAAGGAACTCCGGAAGCGCGGCAAGAAGATCGGCATCATGAGCGGCAACATCACATCCCACATCAATTTGGTGCTGAGGAATCTGAAGATGGAAGACGCGTTCGATGTCGTGGTCGGAAGCGATTTGATCCAGCATCCAAAACCGGCGCCCGACGGAATCTTGTTGGCCTGCGAACGCCTTGGCGTAAAAGCGGACCGCGATGTCCTTTATATCGGCGATAGCGAGCAAGATATCCAAGCCGCGGAAGCCGCGGGGGTCGATGGCGTCTTGATCGACCGTCCGAAGATCTATGAGGATTTGAATTGCCTCAAGGTGAAAACCTTGATAGATTTACTTTCGTGATTGCGCTTTGCGCGCGGCTAGTCTATATTTTTAAAGCAACTTTTCAGGAAGGAGGAAGCAAATGAACTGGTATGATGTCTTATTCATGGTCGTTGCCTTGATCATCATTATCCTTAGCTTGCTCCAAGGCGGAAAGAGCGCTGGCGCTTCGGGCGCCATTACCGGCGGCGGACTTAACGTCTTTGCCAAGAAACAGGAAAGAGGCTCGGAGAAAGTCGTCACTTGGTTGACCTTCGGCTTCGCGGTCGTCTACCTGTTTATGGCTCTTCTCCTCTCGATCTTGGCCGCCTAAGCGATCAAGACTGGCGGCGGGTCCCTCGGGATCCGTTTTTCTTTTCTTAACAAAAGAAAAGGCTATGGTAGACTAATTTTCATGGAAGTCAGAGAATACGTCGCATTGCGCAAAGAAGAGATTCGCGCATCCGTCCGCGGTTTGACGAAGAAGCCGCGCCTTATCATCATCCAGCTCAACGATGATCCGGCGAGCAACGCCTATGTCCGCGGGAAACTGAAGGATGGGGCGGAATTAGAGCTCGATGTCCGGCTCGATAAGCTGCCGGAAAGCACTTCGGAAGAAGAATTGCTCCTTAAGGTGAAGGAATATAACGAAGATCCGGAAGTCGATGGTTTGATCGTTCAGCTTCCTTTGCCAAAGCACATCGATGAAGCCAAGGTCAAATTGGCGGTGAATCCCAGCAAAGACGTCGACGGCTTCCATCCGCTTACCTCTTTTGTTCCCTGCACGCCCAAAGGCATCGTCGAATACTTGGAGCATGAAGGCTTCCAGTTCCAAGGGAAGAATGCGGTGGTGGTCGGCCGTTCCAACATCGTTGGAAAGCCGATGGCCAAATTGCTGCTCTCCCGTAACTGCAACGTCACCCAGCTCCATAGCAAAACCAGCGAAGAGGATAAAGCCTTCTATCTCGCCCATGCGGATCTTATCGTCTGCGCGACGGGACGCTTATATCTTTTGGACCATCACTATTCCTATAAACCCGATGCCTATATCGTCGATGTCGGCATGAACCGCGGGGAAGATGGGAAACTCCATGGCGACGTGGAGCCGAATCTCCCAGTCAAACTTCAGACCCCGGTTCCTGGCGGTGTTGGCCTATTGACGAGGCTCGCCTTAATGGAGAACCTCATCGAGGCAGCGAAATAAAAAAGAAGGGACCATCAAGGTCCCTTTTCATTTGTCGTTATTCCTTCTTGGGGTCCACCGGCTCGGCCGTATCGCTTTCCGGCAATTCCTCTTCGGGTTTTTTGTGTTCGATCGCCGCGGGTTTTTCTTCTTTCTTCTTGGACCAGGGGAGCGAGAACTTCTTCTTCTGTTTGGGCTGCTCTTCCTTTGCCTTCTTTTCCTCGGCGTCGACATCGACGACTTCGGGTTGAACCGGCTCGGCCTTCACTTCGGGCTGCTCTTCGATCTTCTCCTGATCGACGACCGTCTGCTTCGGCTTTTTGCCAAGGCGGACCAAGGTGGCGGTGGTGATCGCGAAGATGCCAAAGCCCACCATGATCAAGACGACGCCCAAGGTAATCATGATCGCGACGCGGAATTGCGCGGAATCCTGCTGCCAAAGGATGCAGATGGTGACGCCTAAGCCGATCATGATCGCGGCGAAGACGATCTCAAGCACCGGCATGAAGAGGCTTTCCGCGTATTTGCGCACGATCGCGTAAATCGAATAGATCAAGAACAAGCCGCCGATTGTCATCAAGAAGATGAAGAGGAATTGGACGGCCATATCGATGAACGAGTTGTAGAGCAAGATGATCAAGATGCCCAAGGTGATTTCGAGGGCGCTGATCAAGACGATCGAGCCTTGGCTCTTCTGGTATTTGGCCAAGACCAAGATGAAGCGGAGGACGCCATCTAAGATCACGAATCCGCCGATGACGTAAGAAACGATTTTCTGAAGGGTATCGTTTTCGCGGAAGACAATCGCCAAAATGCCGGCGGTGATCAAAATCAACGCTTCCACATAATTCCATACGGCCCAGACTTTCCGCATGCCTTTATTCATATTCTCATCCATAAGTTTTCCTCGGAACGGATATATGATAAACCAGTTTTCCCCTTTTGTTAGGCTCTGGATAAACGAATGAGATTCTTAAAGAGAATCTTTTTGCCTTCCAAGACGAGAAAACGATAGATGGCATCGATTTTTGAGATCTTCCCATCGACATCATAAAGATAGCCGTCTTCCCAGTATCTCGCGCGCACATTCTCATGCGCGTAATGGATCAATATCTCATTGATCTCCTCGGCTTGATCATTCGCCACCAGCGGCCGTTCCACGCGGTTTTTCTTCCTCCGCATGAAAGCAAGGGAGGTCGCCTGATCCACCAATGACTGATAAGGAGCCCATTTCATCATCCCGCGATCTTCGTTCATGCCTTATGCCCTCCGATCTGCTGATGACGTTCGCGGATGGTGCTCTCTTCCAGGAGCGAAGTTGCCCTAAGACATGAGTTTTTGCCATATAAAGCCCAGATTTCATCGATCGTGACATGGAGGTTATGGCGTTCCTCGCTTTCCTCGGGCGCTTCGAAAAGCGAAAGCTGGTTGTAGGAGTAGCTGCCCAGCCGGAAGAAGGAGATGCCGAGGTTGCGGATCGGGCCGCCATCGTAATAACGGTCGAAGAGTTCTTCGATCACTTGGAAAAGGATCGCGTTATCATCGGTCGGGAAAAGCAAAGTGGCCTGATGGGAAAAACCGCCTCCCACATCGGCCGAATAACCCGTAAACACACC
The DNA here is from genome assembly GCA_902802365.1 of uncultured Erysipelotrichaceae bacterium. GTDB lineage: Bacteria > Bacillota_I > Bacilli_A > RFN20 > CAG-826 > Alloenteromonas. The sequence goes on from CADCLZ010000010.1 coordinate 8,389, forward strand.
AACGCCCCCGCTCTTTTGCTTCGAAAGACGGAGTCTTAACGCCAGATCATCCACCATTTCGCGGAGGAGAATCTTCGCACCGCGCGCTCGATAGTTCTTATTTAAAGTCTGGCCCATCGACAAATTCGTCTCTTTCGGGACGTATTTTTTGCGGATGTCGGTCGGATCGATGCCGTTGGCAAGGTCATGAAGCTGCTTGCCCATCACCCCAAACTCTTTTTTGAGGAGTCTTTCGTCGGCCTTGGCCAGTTCCTCGATGCTTCGGATCCCAATTCTGGCTAGATGATTCTCGGTTCCATGGCTGATGCCCCAGATTTTGGTGATCGGGGAGATCTTCCAAAGCTTCCTTTGAACGTCTTTTTCGTCCCAGCGGGCCAAATAGGGGGCTTTTTTCTTCCCTTCGTTATCCAAAGCGATCTTGGCGAGGAACATATTGGGGGCGATGCCCGCGGTTGCGACCAAGCCCAGTTCGTCTTTGATCCTCTTCTGGATGCTCATGACGAACTCTTCCGGCGTTTGGTTCGCCAGCTTTAGATAAGGGCCGATATTGAGGAAGGATTCATCAATGGAATAGACGTGAAGATCCTCCTCGCTCACGAAGTCGAGGAAGATCGAAACCACACGCGAACTCATCTCGACGTAATAGGCCATCCGCGGCTGGGCGTAGATCATGCCCGGGACATTGGGGAGATCGCGCCTTCTGGAGACGTTGGGGATATGGTATTTCTCTCTGAGAAACGGGGTGGCTGACATGCAGATCGTCGACGGGCCGCGAGTTGGGTCTAAAACCACCAGCGGCGTAGTGAAAATATCCAAATTCCGCGCCGCGCATTCGCAACTGGCGTAGAAGCTTTTCAAATCGATGACCGCGTATAGACTCTTCTCGTTCATGGGACTCTTACTCTAAAGGGAAAAAACTTCGTTTGAAGTCTTGACAGAAGAGCGATTTTCCCCGTTTCTGGGTCGGCGTTTTCCCGTTATTCCGACCGCTTCTAGACAACGGGATTTTTTATGGACAGTGTCGGAGGGAGAGAGAAATATTTGATTGATTTTTCTGCGCTTTGCCCTTTGAAAAACCGCAACGTTTTTCGGAAACGAAGCAGTTCAGATGGCGAAAGAAAGCCTGCCGTCGATGAAAGGAAAACGCCGGTTATGCGCCGTTCACCAAAGAAGCGCTTTTCAGCCCTCTCTTATAGAGAAACTCGTTGAAACAAAAGCATCCCGTGCCTATAATGTTCAAGCGCTTTAGAAAGCGTACCTTACGTGGGGCATTAGCTCAGCTGGGAGAGCGCCTCGTTCGCAACGAGGAGGTCGGCGGTTCGATCCCGCTATGCTCCACCATTTTTTATTTCTTTTTGTCGTCGTCCGAATCCGTTTATCCAGTTTTGGACAAAAACCGACATCCACATACAGGGCCTCTTCGGGGGCCTTTTTTTCGTCTCGAACCGGCTACCTCCTCGTTGCGAACGAGCCCCTCCCGTTGTCCCTCCGCGAGCGACCTTCCGGCCCCTGGGGAATGGCATAATTTGGGCATAACCAAAAGGAGATTAAAACATGGCGAAAGAAAAACAAATCAGCTTAGAGGACCGCGACGCCGAGCTCGGCGCGGCGATCAGGTACGACTACTACCCGGGCGGCAAGTTCGGCGCGGTATACGGCGAGGAATGCGTGAACGTGTATAGGGGCGACAAGCACATCTTCGTCTCCAGGTACTTCAACGAGGGCGACCCTACCCCGAAGTATCTGGTCATCGAAGCCGACTTGACGGCCAAGGAAATAAGCTATTACGGGTGCGACTTGTGCTCGAAATCGGCGTTGATCGAGGCCAAGGCCGAGATGGTCAGGCTGGAGAAGAAGGCCATGCTGGACAGCGACATTTAACATAGTTAAAAGGAGATTTTATGGACAAAGAAAACATGCCACCAGAAATCTTGGAAGAAATGGAAGAAGAGATTTCCATAAAAGGATCCGACCCTGAGGACCGAGCGAGAGTCGTGTATCTCTTCTACCCCGGCGACACCATGACGTGCGCCGGCCCGCGCGACGAAGAGATCTTGACCGTACTCAGAGACGGCCTGCGCATCCACATAGAGAGAAGCTGCAATTACCCGCTGCGCGAGGATTGTCAGTATCCAGTCCCGGAATACCAAATCGTCGAAACTGATTCGGCCGCGCACAAGAAGCTTATATTTCGGGTCGTGCTAGAGAAGATGGTCGACGCCGAATAGCTGTTCCCAGCATGAAAAGGGTCGGGCGAAAGCTTAATCCTATTGTCCCTCCTGTAGCGACCTATCAGGGGTTGGGATATTAGATAATAGTGGTGCGAGGGTTGGGTTTTGATTGCTTCCCCTGCCCTCGGATGTTCCTTTCTTGGGGCCGTCC
>CADCLZ010000011.1:0-9739 GCA_902802365.1 uncultured Erysipelotrichaceae bacterium
CAAAGAATAATAATTCTTTTTGCAATAATACTATTCATCTATTGCAATTGCTTGCTATGCAAGAAAGTTTACGATTTAGATAAGCAACTAGCAGGAGGATCCCTATGAGGAAGATCATCGATTTCAACGAGGGTTGGAAATTCAAGAAGGCCGCGGAAGCGACGTTCGCCCCGGTCACCCTCCCCCACACCTGGAACGCCAAAGACGGCCAGGATGGCGGCGATGACTATTACCGCGACGAATGCCAATACATCAAGCGCTTCAAACTCGAGGAATTCGATCCCGAGACGCAAGACGCCTTCATGGATTTCGGCGCGATCAACGACCACGCGAAGATCTATCTCAACGGCGAGCTCCTCGGCGAGCATAAAGGCGGCTATTCCCGTCAGCGTTATCTCCTGAATCCGTTCTTCAAGCTCGGCAAGGAAAACGAGATCATGGTCCGGGTCACCAACCGCCCCGACAATTCGCTTTATCCCCAATCGGCCGACTTCACCTTCTATGGCGGCATCTACCGCGAAGTGGGTTTGATCATCGTCCCGAAGAATCATTTCGACCTCGCCTTCTGGGGCTCCAAAGGCCTCAAATGCGTTCCCCTCGTGGACGGCGAAAAAGGCACGATCTTGATCCAGGCCTTCCCGGTGAAGCAAGACGCCGAAGTCAAAGTCGCTCTCCTCGATCATGAAGGAAAGGTCGTCGCCGAAGGGAATAACGGCGAGACCCTCGAAATCGAAAACGTCCATCTTTGGAACGGTTTGGAAGACCCATACCTCTATACTGCCAGAGCCCAAATCATCGAAAACGGGGCCCCTGTTGATGAGGTTTCGGACCGCGTCGGCTTCCGCTATTTCAAAGCGGACCCGAAACTTGGCTTCTTCCTCAACGGCCGTCCTTATCCCCTCCGCGGCGTCTCCCGCCACCAAGATAGAGCGGGCAAAGGCAACGCGATCAGCCACGAAGACCATGAGCAGGATGTCAATCTCATCCTCGAGTGCGGCGCCAACACCATCCGCCTCGCCCACTATCAGCATAACGATTCCTTCTATGACCTCTGCGACGAGAAAGGCCTCGTCGTCTGGAGCGAGATCCCCTATATCTCCAAGCACCGCAACGAAGCGGACGACAACGCCCTCCAGCAGATGAAGGAATTGGTCTATCAGACCTATAACCACCCCTGCATCGTCTTCCGTGGGCTCTCCAACGAGATCACGATGAAGAAATGCGATAAGAAGGATCGCCTCACCACCCACAAGACCCTCAATGCCTTCGTGAAGAAAGAAGATCCCCACCGCCTCTCCATCACCGCCGGCTTCGTCATGATCGGCGACAACAACCCCTTGAACTTCGTCGGCGACACCTTCGCCTTCAACTTCTACTTTGGCTGGTACGCCCCCTTCACTTGGCTCAATAGCGTCCGCTTCTGGTGGTTCCACCTCCTCCATGGCAAGACCGCTTTCGGGTTAAGCGAATATGGTGCGGAAGCGATGACCAACCTCCACAGCGAGCATCCTAGAAGGATGGATAACTCCGAGGAATACGCCGGGATCTATCACGAGAAACTCCTGAAGATCATCGAGAAGCGCCCCTACCTCCTCTGCACCTACGTCTGGAATATGTTCGATTTCGGCGCCGATGGCAGGAACCAAGGCGGCGACCCGGGCAAGAACCACAAAGGCCTCGTCACTTTCGACCGCAAGATCAAGAAGGATCCCTTCTATATCTACCAGGCTTATTGGACCAAGGCCCCGATGCTCCATCTCTGCGGCTCCCGTTATGTCAATCGCGTCAAAGGGAAGACTTTGGTGAAGGCCTACACCAACCTTCCGGAAGTCGAATTCTTCCTCGATGGAAAATCGCTAGGCAAAGTCGCCGTGAAAGACCATGTGGCCAAAATCAAGGTGACTTTCCAAAAAGACATCGATGTCTCTGTTAAGGCAGAAGGCTTAGAAGAAAGCATCCACATCCACGCGGTCAAGAAGAAAGATCCTTCCTACGAGAACCATTCCGGTTCCTCCTACTCCTGGGAGAAGAAGAAAGCCGTCGACGCCGGGCGCGAAGTCAGGATCGACGAAGAAAGCAAATAAACTGCCATCTCCCGTAAGCGGCCCTTCTCCTTGGGGTCGCTTTCTTTTTATAAAAAAGAGCCGTCGATGCGGCTCTATTCATGATCGATATAGCTTTCGGTTTTTCCCGAATCGCTCGCTTTGGCTTGGGCTTTGCTTCTTTTGACCATCAAGAGGACAAGCACCGCCGCTCCGCCGACAAAAAGCACCAATGCCCAGAATTGGGAAGGACTGATGCCGGGGATCAAGGAACCGCGGTAATCGTCGCGGAGGAATTCGATCAAGAAGCGCCAGACGCCATAGCTCATCGCATAGACCGGGATGGTATAGAGGCTGCGCTTTTTGAAGGCGATTAAGATCAATAAGGCGGAAAGGATAAATAAGAAGATCGCCTCGAAGAGCTGAGTGGGGATCACCGTCTTCTGAAGAACCGGGAAATACATCGCGTACCAGGCATCGCTCACCTTGCCATAGCAGCAGCCATCCATGAAGCAGCCGATGCGCCCGAAGGCATGGGCCAAGGCGACGGAGGCCGGGGTGATGACCACGATCTTCATAAGACCATCGGGATAGCGTTTCCGGACGAAGAGGAAAAAGGCCAGGATGAAGCCGCCGACCCCAAAGATCAGCCCGCCGAAGAAGGTCGAGCGCCAACTCCAGCTGTAATGGCTGGGATCCTGGATGAAATCATAGAAATTCTGGACCAGATAGGCCCCGAGCATCCCAAAGACCAACGCGAAGGCCAAAAGGATCTCCAAATAGAAGATCTTCGCCGGATTCTCTTTGAGAATCTTGCGGAAATAGATTTCGAAAAGCACGAGGGAGGCCACGACGCCAAGTCCCAGAAAAACCGCGTAGGAATCAATGAAGCCGAAGATAGTTGGATACATAAACGTCAGTTCGCTTGCTCTTGCTGCTTTTCGCGGGCGGCGACGATCTTTTGGATCGCCCCGTCATCGAAATAGATACCAATAGAGAATAATCCATTCTTGGCCGCGATGTCCATCGTTCCGTAGTAACTATCGCTGATCTGCTTGATCGATTTCATGCCAAAGCCATGGTAGTCCTGGTTCTTCTGGGAGACCGGCAAGCCGTCTTTGAAGAAGACTTTGCCGGAATAACGGTTCTCTTCGTAAGCGAAGACGCCCCCCGCCACTTTGCTGATCTTGAGGGTGATGACGCGCTCCGAGAGATTGCTGACGCTTATGGAGGCTTCGATCGCGTTATCGACGATGTTGCCGAAAAGCGAATAAATGTCGCTTTCGCGCATGAAACTCATCGCTTGCCCGTCGATGATGCAGTTGAAGGAGATGCCGTTATCTTTACAGATCAAGGATTTCTCCTGCAGGATGACGTCCAAGGATTCGTTCCCGGTCCTCATCCTGGTGTTATAGATGCGGGTCGCCTCCTCAATTTCATCGAGCACTTCCTTGGTGACGACGCGGCCCGAACGCTTCAATTCGCGGATTTGGTGACGTAGGTCATGGGTTTTGATATTAATCAAATCGATGGTCTTCTTGTTGATCTCATATTGCTTCGCCTCTTGGTGGCGCATCTGCTCGATGGCGGCGATTTCGCTCTGGAGGCGCTTCTCCTTCGCGAAGGAGAACATGACGACGTAGATCATGATGCACCAGATCATCCCGATGCCATTGATCAGTGAGCCCAGCCATTCAAAATCCTCGGGATAGGCACGGTTAATGACCGCGAGGTTGATGAGGTTATCGGCCAATAAGCTGAAGAAGAGGAACAAAACGACGCGAACCGGCGGCAACGTGACGTCGGGGAATTTGCTGATTTGCCGGGAAAGCCAGATCACCGCCGGCACGATGACCCCGATCGAGGCCAGAACCAATAAAGGCGACTGCCAAGAAGTCGTCGTAAGCTCGGGATAGGCATGATGGACGATGATGAACAACGCCTGCCAGATCAAATAGGCCAAATGGCGGGTGTTATAGGCCAAAACGCTGAAGAAGGAGGCTTCGGGGAATTTGTTTTTGAAGACGAACAGCGTCGAGCCTAAGCCCAGCAAGAAGAACAAGAGGTACAAGGCGAATTCGCCGGGGACGTTATTGGAGAGAAACGGCACGAAGGATAGGCCGAACGCCCCGCCGCAGCAAACGAGGATCGAGGCGATGGCGCGCAGGATGAAATAGCGATACCTCGGGAGATTCCTGGCGAAAACGAAAATCAAGGCCAGATAGCCGAGTTCAAGCAAAGCGTTGAAAATCGCATCGATCATGAATGTTTCCGGAGATAACTGGTGAAAGCCTCAAGAAAGGCTTTGCGCTTCGGGCGCGACATCTGGAGGGCTTGCTCGCCGAGGAAAACCTGATTATGGCTGATCGAGGTGACGAACTCCAGGTTCACCAAATAACAATGGTTGCAGCGGGCGAAATGATCGTCTTTGAACGCCTTCTCGACATCGGTCAAGGAGCCATAAGCGTTATAGGTCTTTTCGCCGACATGGTAAATAAGATGATGGCCCATGATCTCGACATAGGAGACCATCGAGGGCGTCAAGGCGATGATGTCGTCTTCGGAGCGGATCAAGATCTTGGTTTGGTTCTCGATCTGCCAGCTGAGGCGATTCTCGACGATTTTGTCGAGCTTTTGCTTCAAATGCTCATAAACGACGGGCTTCACGATGTAATCGAAGGCATCGGCTTCATATCCCTTTAAAGCGTATTGTGGGGAGTCGGTGACGAAGATCAAAACGGCTTTGCTGCCTTTTTGCCGCATCTGCAGGGCGGCTTCGATCCCGTCGATCCCGCTCATCTGAATATCCATGAACACCAGATCGTAGCTCAAAAGCGAGGCGAGGAATTCCTCGCCGGAAGGGAAAGCGTCAACCGAAAAGGAAACGTCTTTGTCGGCGCTTTCTTTTTCGTAGCGACGAAGCAAAGCTTCGATGTTTAAGAACGCTACGCGTTCATCCTCGACGATCGCAGTTTTAATCAGCATTTTTGACACAAAAGGATCTGTTTGTTTGACCACCCTTCGCAAAAGAACGGCGAGCTCACTTTCCTGCCTTTTTGCAAAGCAAAGAAAATGGCGCTCTGATTAATGAGCCCATTTTAAAGAAACCTATTATCAACCTCGACTTAACAGCACAACCTGTCGGTTTTTCTTCACAACCTGTCATAAGACGGTCATTTTACTCCAACTGAACAAAAAAAGGCATTGTGATACAATTTCTATGTTCTTATGCGGAAGAAAACCGACATCATTTGCTTTGTCTATTTGGCCCTGGCGATCATCGCCGCCGCCGTTTTGACGATTTGGGCCCCCGTTTATTCGCAAGACCCATCGCTTCAGAAGCTGATCTCCGAAACGGTGCTCCGCGCAATCCTTTTGTCGGCGATCTTGGCGATCTTCTTCACCTTCGGCTATCAGAAGCGTTATCCGCTCAACAAGAAGGAAGCGTGGTCGAAATCGCTTTGGCTGCTCCCCTGCCTTTTGGGCGTCTTGGCCAACTTCCCCTTCTCCAGTTTGATCCAAGGCACCTCGACGATCGAAAGGCCGGATTATCTCTGGCTCTTCTCCGTTTTCACCTTATTGATTGGGGTGCTCGAGGAGCTCCTTTTCCGCGTGATCTTCCTCGATTTCCTGCTCGGCTATCTGGAAAAGAAGAAGCATGGCCTCTTCTTTGCCGTCTTCTTCGATTCGGCGATCTTTGGCCTGTATCACCTCTTCAACCTCTTCTCCGGCGGCGGCTTCGGCCCGACGATGCTCCAAGTCGGCTACTCATTCTTGATGGGCGGCATGTTCGCGATCTGCCTATTGCGGACCAAGAACATCCTCTACCCGATCCTCCTCCACTTCATCTTCGATTTCGGCGGCTTCTTGGTCCCGATGCTTGGCCACGGCGGCTTCCAGGATACGATCTTCTGGATCTTAACCGGCGTCTTCGCGGCGATAAGCCTCGGCCACTGCCTCGTCACTTTGTATCATCTAGACAAAGAAAACGACGCCAAATACGAAGCCCAAAAAGAGGAAGCCTGATCCTTGGATAACCGCCCTGCCAGTCAGGGCTTTTTTATTTATAAAAAAGAAGCGCCGATCGCTCGGCGCTTCCCCCTAGAAAGAGAAGGGTTAATTGCTTGTGGTGTCTTCGCTGACGACGACTTCCGGGCGCTTCCTGACGATCAGGAATACCGGGATGCCCCAGCCGAGGATGATCACCGGGATCGCGACGTCGACCGCGATCTGGAGGATGGTGTAGGCGGGCATGGCCGTGCGATAGGTGATGCCATCGCCATGGCCGTTCATGGCCGCGGAGTTACCAACCGTCCAAAGGAGGTTCTTCATCGCGCGACGGAGCATGATGACGTCCGCGGCGTTGTCTTCTTTGGCGTTCCTCCAAGTCCTGGTGGCTTGGTTGGCAAGGTTGATGTCGCCGCCGGCATAGATCATCTGCTTGGTGTTCATGTAGCTGGCGGAGTTGAAGTCATCGATGATGGTGCCGCAGAAGCCCCATTCGCCGCGGAGAATTTCGGTGAGCAAACGATAGTCGCCGCCGGTCCAGACCGCGCCGGTGCGGTTGAACGAGGTCATGACGCCATAGGCTTTGCCTTCCTTGACCGCGATTTCGAACGGACGGAGGTAAAGCTCGCGCATCGCCTGTTCATCGACGAAGGTGCAGTCGCCCTTGGATTGACGGTGGGTTTCCTGCTCGTTCATCGCGAAGTGCTTCATGAAGGCGTAAACGCCTTTGCTGCGGCAGCCATAGACTTCGTTGGCCGCGAGTTCGCCGGTGAGGTACGGGTCTTCGGAGAAGTATTCGAAGTTCCGGCCGCCAAAGGGAGAACGATGGAGGTTCATGCCGGGCGCATACCATCCGGTGTACGGACGGCCATCGCCGCGGGCGTTGCCCCAGATGCCTTCGTCGCCGACGGTCTCGCCCCATTCGCGGAGGAGGTCCTTGTTCCAGGTCATGCCGATCAGGTATTCGGAGGAATAGGCGCAGGTGCCGTAGAAGGTCTTGGTCGCTTCGACCATTTCCATGAAGTTGACCCAGCCGACCGGACCATCGGTATCGAGGGTGGCAGGCTTATCGATCGACTCAATGTCAGCGGTCTTGAACGCGCAGTAATTGAGGGTCTCGACTAACTTCTGGAATTCGATCTTATCGAGGAGGGCTTCCCATTGCGGGTTGTCATAAGCCATGTATGGGTGGCCCCATTCATCGGTCAAGCCATAGCCGTCTTCGTCTTTGGCGAAGAGGTCATAAAGCTTCAGATCGGGATTGGTGGTGACATCGCCCATCGTCGGAACCGGTTGGGCTTCCATCGCGGCGATGTTGGGGTTCAAGGAATCCTTGGCATCCAAGCGGGCGATGAGAGCGTCGCTGATCTTGCGATCATCGCCGGTCGAGGTCTCGGGATAGGTGCCCGCGAAATCGCTGCGCGACATCAGATGGAGGCGGCCGCCATCGCTATTGAGGGTGGCGTCGACCTGGTTGCTATAACGGGTGACGACGTCATGGTCGGTCACGGGGTCTTTCGCGATCTGGAGGCCCGCGGGAAGGTTCTTGGTGAAGGAATCGACGACGTTATGGGAGTCGGTGCGGAGCGAGAAGACATAGTCCCCTGCTTCCATCTCATAGCCCTTGAAGCCGTTGCCGTTCTTATCGTGGGCGTCGAAGGAGGCCAGATAATACGGGTTGACCTTCATCTTGACGTTGCCGGATTTGCCGGGATCGAGCTTATCGGTCTTGGCAAAGCCGATCAACTGGACTTCGCTCTTTTCGATGCCGCCGTTGGTATAGGGGGCATGGCCATAGAGCTCTACGACCGCTTTGCCGGCTTTGCTGCCGGTATTGGTGACCTTGACCTCAACCTCGAACTCATCCAAGGTCAACGAGGACGCGAGAGCGCCTTTGTTGGCGAATTCATACTTGAAGGAGGTATAGCTAAGGCCGTAGCCGAAGGGATAAACGACGTTGTCGTCAAACCAACTTCCGCCCTCTTTGACCCCGCGGGTCTCGAAGTAGCGATAGCCCATATAGACGTTTTCTTCGTAATCGGCGAAGAAGTAGCCGGAAGCGCTGCCGTCTTGCTTCAGCAAAGAGTCGCCGTTATTGGTGCGGTTGCCGCCGAAGTTCTGCCAAGTCGGGTTGGCGGTGAAATCGGCCGCGTAGGTATCGACGGTCCGGCCCGAGGGATTCACGGTGCCGGCGAGGATTTCGCCGAACGCCAAGATGCCGGTCGTGCCGGTGCCGGGCACCAAGAAGATGCCGTCGATCTTGTTGTTGGCTTTCGCCCAACCAAGCTCGAAGGAGGTGCCGGCATTGACCATGATGATCACTTTGCCGAAGCCTTGAGCGGTGACATGCTCGACGAGCGCTTCCTCATCGGCATCGAGCTCAAGGTAGTGACGGCTCGGATCCCGCGCGAGTTTCATCGGGAGGTCATAGCCTTCGCCGCCGACGCGGGAGATGACGATGATCGCCGCGTCCTTATAGTTCGCGTAGGAATTGGTGATGTTCGCGCTATAGGAGGAAATCGGCGTCTCGCCGGAATAGATGTCGGGTTCTTCGCCGTCGGGGATGTTGCCAACCTCGGAACGGCCGTTCCCGGACTTGCTGTTATCGTCGTAGAACGCTTTGAGGGTGGGGTTATAGGAGAAGCCCGCGCCTTCAAGGGAATCAAAGAGCGTCTTCGCTTTGCTGGCGTCGACCGCGCCGGAGCCGGTGCCGCCGTAAACGATGGAACTGGAACTCTTGCCGAAGACGGAGATCTTGGCGCCCGAAGCCAACGGCAGGGCGTTGTCTTTGTTCTTCAGCATCGTGATGCCTTCTTCCGCCATGCGGAGGTTAAGGGCATCGCCGCGCGCCAAAGCATCTTCTTTGCTGGTGGCGGTCGGCGCGTAATATTGGGCCGAACTCGTATCGCCCTCCGCGATGACTTGGGCGCGGAAGAGCGTATTGGAGAGCTCTTGGACGACATTGAGGTTGACCGCGATGTTCACCGCTACCAAAAGAAAGACGAGAACGCAGGACACGATGAACCAGATCCTGGTTGGCAGGCTCTTGAAAAACTTTTTGGCATTCATAGGCTGTTGCCTCCTTTTAATTACATCCAGTCATCCAAGTTAGAGGTGATCGGAGTCCAAGAGAGAGAAGCATCGCCGAACGTGCTGAGGGTGATGCAGTCAAGAAGCGGAGCGGTCGCATACATCGTGCCGGCCATCGGCTCGGTGTTGTCGGTGACAAAGTTGATGGTGTTTTTGCCTTCCTTGAGATCGATCTTCTTGGAGATGACGTGATCGGTGAACGGGCGCTTTTCCTGAATGGTCAAGTCGGTGACCGCGCCATCGAGGACGATCGGGTCATAGGCGATGCCATCGTCATCGTTTTCGTCCGCTTCGGGAGTGTAATGGTCATAAGGCATCGGGCTGTTCACGCGGATCTCCCAAAGCTCCGGCGTGAGGATGATGTCTTTGAACTCGGTGGAAAGGCGCAGGGTGAGCGTCACGCCGGTGACCGCCTTCGAGGAATTGAAGACGAAGTCGACCGAGCACTGGTTGAGCTGAAGGCCGCCGACCCAGAAGCCATTGGAGGCTTCGGCGTTGGTCCGAAGCTCGGGGGAGCCGTCCGTCACATCCATGAAGATGTGATCGAGGTCATCGGCGTTTTTAATTCGTGGGCAAAGCTGCCCATAAACTGCTCCTGC
>CADCLZ010000011.1:9760-13495 GCA_902802365.1 uncultured Erysipelotrichaceae bacterium
GTCGAAGTCGGGGTCGAGGTGGGCGTCGAAGTCGGGGTCGAGGTGGGCGTTGAAGTCGGGGTCGAAGTCGGCGTGGAGGTCGGGGTCGAAGTCGGCGTGGAAGTCGGCGTGCTCGACGGGATATTACTAGCGGAAGACGGGCTTTCGCTGGGTTTGCTTTCTGATGGTTTCGACTCAGTGGGCGTGCAAGCGGCCATCATCGGGATGGCCAATAAGAGAGCCAAGAGCGATTTTCTCGTTTTCATAAAATACTGTTCCCTTTCTAGTTGGTTTGGCTGTGGGATGTTTTAGAGAAAGACGGGGAACCCCTAGCCTAAGCCAGAGGTCCCCCGTTCGGGATCAAAGATGAAGTTTATTTATCTTCTTTCCGTTTTTTGAGGGCGAGCGCAAGGCCGGCAAGCGCAACGCCGGAGATGGCGAGGACCGAGAGGCCAACGGCGGAGCCGCAGCCCTTGTCGGCTTTGTTTTCCATCGCGCTTTCAAGAGCGGTGATCTTGGCGGTGAGGTCAGCGATCTGAGTCTTGAGGGCGGCGATTTCGGCAGCATCACTATCGCTCAGCGAGCTGAGTCTGGAAGTGAGTTCCGCGAGCTGAGCTTTGGCGGCGGCGATTTCTTCCGCATTGCCGGTGCTGCTGGTCTCGAGGGCCGCGACCTTGGCGGTGAGGGCATCGATCTTCCCGCTGAGTTCAGCGAGCTGTTCTTCGATGGTCGGCGGGAGGACGGCATCCGGATCTTCTTCAATCGTGATGACGACGGAGAACGGGATGTTGTAGGTCCTGGCTCTGGAGCCACTGCCGCTGGTGTAGGTGAAGACCATGTCGACTTCGAACTTGCCAGTTTGGAGCGGAGTGCCAGAGACTTTGCCATCGGAAGCAAGGCTTAAGCCTTCGGGGAGGACGGCGCCTTCCGCGAGGGAGTAAGTGGCGTTCCTCTGAGAGGCATAGGTCGTGCCGGCGACCGGCGCGACGGTGCCTTCAAAGGCGGTTCCGACTCTGCCGGAGGCGGCGCTGATCGCGAAGCCCGGATCAATCTTGAACTTGTAGGTAGCGGTGCCGCTGATGAAGCCATCGACGAGGGCTTCGATGGTGGCGCTGAACGTACCGGGTTCACTCGGGGTGCCCGAGAGGGCGCCGGTCGAGGAGTTGAGGGTGACGCCAGCGGGGAGTTCGCCGCCGACGACAGAGTAAGTGACGACCTTTCTACGGCCAACGAGTTTGCCTTCGCCATCGAACTTGGTGCCGAGGTCTTCGTCGCTCATGCTGACTTTCCAGCCACTGGCGGCTTTGCCCTGGACGCCTTCGAAGTCGAATTCATCCCTGCCGGCAACGGTCTGGAAGTTGCGGAAGCTGACGCCATTGAGGCCTTCATTGGTGTTGATACGATGATAGAGAGCGAGCTGCGAGGTGGTGCGGAGGTTGTACCAGGCGGTCGGCGAGGAGATCTTCTGGGTGGAAGCATCGCCTTCGACGATTTTGGCCGGGTCATTGGCGACTAAGAACTTGTTGTTAGCCTTGTCGTATTCGCCTTCGTACATGTAGCCATCTTTGCTCTGGGAGCCCATCGGGTAGACGTGGCAACGGGTGAGCTTGACACCGGTGAAGCCATTGCCGCCGATATCGGTATCAGAGACACCGAAGAAGCCCCATTCGTTTTCCATGATGCCACGATAGAGCGGCCAGTTGACGGTCCTGTGGAGACCGACGCGGTTGAAGGCAGCCATCGTGCCGTTGAGGTGGCCATTTTCGACGGCCATCTGCCACGGTTTGAGGTAGATTTCGCGGAGAGCCTGCTCGTTGCAGTAGGTGATGAGACCACCAGTGGTGGTACGGTTCTGCTCTTGGTCGTTGAGGACGAAGTGCTTGAGATAGACGTGGACGCCTTTCTCGACAGCGCCTTTGACGACGTTCTGGACTAACTTACCAGCCTGGACGCCATCCTGGCTGTAATATTCGAAGTTACGGCCAGCGAGCGGGCTGCGGTGCGTGTTGCAAGCCGGGCCATACCAGCCAGTGCAACCGATGAAGAGGGAGTCGTTGCCGACCATGACGCCCTGCTTATAAGCGAGCTCGGGGTTCCAGGTCGAGGCGATGTTGACTTCGCAGATCCAAGCAAAGCCGTTGATGCCTTTGCCGGAGTTCTTGAGCTGAGCGGGGCCATCATCTTCATAGCCACGGGGGAGGCCGATGGTGTCGATGTTGACTCTGCGGCGGGAGTTGCCGTTGATGGCGGCGACCATTTCCTTCACGGTGAGCTTGTTCATGAACGCTTCCCAAGCGGGATCGTCGAAGGACTTGCCACGGAGCGAGAGGAGGGTGTCGCTGCCAAAGCGGCTTTCAAGGGTGACGCCTTCCTTGAGGGCGAGGGTGTTGCCCGAAGCGAGGACGTCTTCTTCGGCGGCCTGTTTCCAGGTCTCCGGAACGGCTTCGACATACCACGGATCGGTCGGGAGGTCTTCATAGGCCCAATCCTTCGCGATGCCGTTCAGGTAAGCGAGAGCGTCGGCATTGTAATGGAGTTCTTCCTCAGCCGGGACGGCCGGGACGGCGCCGGCGGTCGCGATGAGGTCCTGGCGGGAGAGATAGTCCACCGCTTCGGTCGCAACGCCGTCTTGGATGTTGAGCTTATTGGTGTTGTACCAACGCCAATCAGCGTCTTTCCCAGAACCAGTGGTGATCTTGTCATTGGCCGGAGCCGCGGTCTGAGAGAAGTAAGCGTGGATTTCGCCATCGCTCGCGGACTTGGTGATCTGGCCGGCTTCGGCGAGGTTGAACGAAACGCTCAACGCGCTGGGATCGGCCCAACCATGGGAGTTCTTGACGATCCAGAGTTTGTAATCGCCAGCTTCGAGCTCATAGCCTTGGTGGCCATTGCCGTTGGCGTCGTTGTAGTCGAAACTCGCTAGGTCAGCGGCCTTGATATCGAAGGTGAGGGTCTGGGTCTCGCCAGCGGCCAACAGCTTGGTCTTCTGGTAATCGACGAGCGCCACTTTCGGCTTTTCGATGCCGCCGGCGGTATACGGGGATTCGAGGTAGATTTCGACGACGTCTTTGCTGGCGACGGAGCCGGTGTTCTCGACGTCGACGCTGAACTTGACGGAACCGGTGGCTTTGCCACTGGTGACGCCGACGTTCTGGCTGATCAGATTCGCGTTATCCCATTCGAAGGTGGTATAGCTTAAGCCATAGCCGAACGGATAGACGACCGCTTCGTCGTAATCGTATTCGGCATTGGTCGCAGCGGTTTCGTAGTAGCGATAACCCATATAAATGCCTTCTTTATATTGGATTTCGTTGTACGCGCTGGTGAAGGCGGCGTCCTTCGCTTTGGTATAGCTGGTATTCCAATTGTTTTCGGCGTCTTTGCCTTGGACTTGGCTGCGGTTCGGGCCTTTGATCAGATCGCCGACCTTGAGGTTCCTGATCTTGGTCGGGTCGCTGTCCTCTTTCGCGTTATTGGTGGCGACTTCGTCGGCGGTCGCGACATGCGCGCCGACCTGAGTGTTGTCGGAGAAGTTGGTCCAAGTCGGATCCTTCTTGAAGTCCGCCGGATAGATATCGACGGTCCTGCCGGTCGGGGTATCGGTGCCGCGGATGACTTCGCCGAGGGCTTTGATGCCATCGTATCCGCCGTAGCCGATCCAGAGAATCGAGTTGACTTTGGGGTCATTTTCGAGTTCGCCGAGTTCCATCGCGGCCGCAGAGTTGACGAGGATGATGACCTTGTCGAAGTTCTCTT
>CADCLZ010000012.1 GCA_902802365.1 uncultured Erysipelotrichaceae bacterium
GAATTCGGTGGAGGCCCCAAGCTTCTTGCTGGCGATCACCCGGTTGCCTTTATAGGCTTTGAAGAACCAGGTGGAAGAGCGTTGGCCCCAGTTCTGGATGTATTTGTTATAGAGCTTATAGAGCGAGGAGAAGCTCTGTCCGCTGAAAAGCGAGGCGCCCGCGACGGGCAAAAGCTCGTTCAGTTTCATGTGCGAGAAGCCCTTTTGGCAGGCGAGGTTAAGGCCTTTGACGATCGCGTCTTTCTTCCAGCCTTTGATCTTCTCTTCCTGGAAGCGTTCCCCGATCAGATCGTCGATCACGATCGGCGGATGGGGGAGGTGGGGGAAGCTTTTGCGGTCGGGGTAGAAATCCTTGATCTTCTCATCGCCGACGTAGAGTTCGACATAGTCGGCGTTGGTGAAGCAGACGATCTCGCCCATTGCCGATTCGTCGATGTCGCCCACCTGCATCAAGGATGCCACATGGAAGACGGGTAGCTCATCGCCTTGGGAAGCGTAAAGATAGGCCGCGGCCTTCGGATTCCGATAAATATCGGAAACGCCGTGGTAGCAGATATGGTCGTCGGCGCCGAAATCCTTATGGGTGTTGTAGTCGAAAGCGCACCAGCCGATCGCCCCGGTGAGGTTCTCATAGCCATATGCGTCATCGAGGACTCGGGCGTGGCGCATCGCCTGCTCCAGCCTCCGATCGGTCGGGTCGAAGGATTTGGTCGGGAACATATGCCCGTTGAATTCGCTGACGAGCTTGGGCTTTCCGATCGCCCCTTTCCAAGTCGCCGGCTTATCTAAGCCATGGAGGCGGCCGGAGCAGGAGAAATCGTTATAGGCATAGATATCTTCCAAGAGCTCGGAGTCTTTGAAATTGCGGACCCCCAAAGAGGGGCGTGAGGGGTCGAGCTTCTTTTGGATTTGGTTGGCCTCTTTATAGAGCTCATGGTCGTCGGGCGATTCGTCGACGCGCAGGCCATAAGCGATCAAAGAGGGGTGGTTCCTCTCCTTTTTCACCAAGCGTTCGACGAAGGATAGGAAGTTCTTCCGCCAGGCCTCGTCTTGGCCGATATATTGCCAGCCTGGCACTTCGTTCACATAAAGTAGGCCGAGTTCGTCGCAGGCTTCGAGGAAGGCGTCGTCATCGCTGTAATGCGAGGTGCGGACGATGTTGACCTGGAGTTGCTTCTTCAAGATCCAGGCGTCTTCTTTCTGCAGCGATGCCGGCGCGGCATAGCCAAGATAAGGATAGCTTTGATGACGGTTCAAGCCGCGGAGTTTGATTCGTTCCCCATTGAGGTAGAAACCATCTTCCCGCCAGGCGATGTCGCGGAAGCCGATCTTGTCCTCGCGGATTTCGTTCCCGATCTTGCTTTTCAGGGTATATAGCTTGGGATGGGCGATCGACCAGGGCTCGATTCCGTCGATCTTGACGTCATATTCGTCGAATTCCTTCACTTTGTGATAGGCATCGTAAAGCGTGAAGTGGGGCTTTTTGTCCCCGACGATCTCCGGGCGGATATACAAAGAGCCGTCGGCTTTGCTGAATGCTCCAAGTTCCTTGATGTAGCTGTTTTCGTGGCCGATGAGGTAGACGGGCCGATAAATGCCCCCGAAGGTCAGATAGTCGACGACGTTGCCAAACGGAGGGATTTCCGGATCCTCGCGGGAATCGAGGATGACAAGCAGGCGGTTGAGATTTTTCCGGATGGCTTTCGAGACATCGATCTCCACGGGGAAATAGCCGGAGACATGCTCGCCGAAGTCCACTTCGTTCAAATAAACGTGAATCTTGAGCATCGCTCCTTCGAACCGCAGCAAATGCACAGGGAGATCATCTTCGACGTCGAAGATCTTCTCGTAGGTGAATAGACCCTGATAGCTCTCTTCTTGGAAGTAGTTGACCGGGGTGATCTTGACGGTATGGGGAAGATCGACGAGCTCCTTTTCCTTGGGGAGCGCCGTTAAGTAAGACTCTTGATAAGCGGGCAGGAATCCCCACCCGAAGTTCAGGCTTTGTTTCATAGGGCTATTTTAGCCCAGTCATGGTAAGATTACCTCATGATTCAGAAAACAAACCGCGGTTTCCTTTTAACCGCCGGAGGGAGTTCCCTCCTCTTGACGATCAGCGAGTTCGGCCATGTGATCATGGATTACTTTGGGAAGGAGCTTCCGTTTGCCGAAGACGTCTCTCCCGCTTTGCGTTCTTATGGCGTGGGATTTGGCCTAGCGACCAACTACGACGATAAAAAAGACCCCAATTATTCGTTGGATCCTTTAAGCCTCGAACTCTCGCTTGCTTTCCGCGGCGATTACAACAACCCGAGCCTGATCCTTCGTTCCCCGCGCGGTCAAGTCTTTGACTTGGTTTTCGTCTCGGGCGAGATTATCGAACCCAAACCCCTCAAGGACTATCCCTCCCCGCGCGAAGCGGAGCAGGAATTGGTGCTGAAACTGAAAGACAAGAAGATGGAAGTGGGGGTCGAGCTCCATTACATCACTTATAAGGATTCCCCGGTCTTCGGCCGTTACATGGTCATCAAAAACCATGCCGAAGAGCCGTTATGGATCGAGAAGGCGGCTTCTCTGCAATTGGTGCTGGACGCCGATCAGCCTTATGAGATGGTGTCCACTTATGGGAACTGGGCCCATGAGCTTCAAGAAGAAGTCACCCCGATCACCCATACGAGGACCAGCATCGATTCCTTGACCGGGAGCAGCTCCGCCCGCCATAACCCGTTCTTCTACCTCAAGGGCAAAAAGACCTCGCTTTTCCATGGCGACGTCTATGGCTTCAATCTGATCTATTCCGGCAACCACTTCGAAGAAGCCGAGCTCACCAACCACGGCAAAATCCGCATTCAGACCGGGATCAGCCCGACCTTATTCAAGCAAGAGCTCGCCAAAGGCGAGTCATTCGCCACCCCGATGGCGATCTTCTGCCATAGCCAAGACGGCATCAACGGCCTCAGCAAGGCGATGCATGACTTCGTCAATGGCCACATCGTCCCCGAACGCTTCGCCTATCAGGACCGCCTGATCGACTATAACTCCTGGGAAGGCTGCATGTTCGACTTCGACGAGGGGAAGATCAAGAACCTCATGAAGCTCGCCAAGAAAGAAGGCATGGAGCTCTTCGTCCTCGACGATGGCTGGTTCGGCAAACGCGATAGCGACACCTGCTCGCTGGGCGATTGGACGGTCAATAAGAAAAAGCTCCCGCACGGCATTTCGGGGCTCAGCGATTATTGCCATAAGCTCGGCATGAAGTTCGGCCTGTGGTTTGAGCCGGAGATGATTTCCCCGAACAGCGATCTTTATCGCGCCCATCCGGAATACGCGATCCAAGACGGCATCCACGAAGCGACCCTCGGCCGCCATCAATTGACCTTGGACCTCACCCAAGAGGAGGTGCGGGAATACATCGTCTCCGCGGTAAGCGCCATCCTCAAGCAAGGCGTTGACTTTGTCAAATGGGACTATAACCGCAATATGAGCGATCTGCCCAAGGATCCCGGCTTCTTCCATCATTACATCCTCGGTCTATACAAGGTGATGAAGAAACTCACCGAATCCTTCCCCGAGATCCTCTTCCTCAACTGCGCCTCCGGCGGGAACCGCTGCGACCTTGGGATGCTCTCTTACTTCCCGCTCACTTGGGTATCCGATGATACGGACGCCTTCGAACGCTGCAAGATGCAGGAGGCGATGGTGGTGGGCTATCCCCAAAGCGTCTTCTCCAACCACGTCTCGACCAAGACCAATGCCCAGACCCTAAGGAAGCTCCCGTTCGCGGAGAAATTCGAGGTCGCTTCGATCGGCGTGCTCGGCTACGAGCTCAATCTCGCGGACATCAAAAAGCACGACGAAGAGGAGATCGCCGCGCAGATCGCCCTTTATAAGAAGCATCGCCGGCTTTTCCAATACGGCGAATACATCCAATTCCATAAGCTGACCGAAGAAGGCATCGCCGTCCGCGAAGTCCTCGATGAAGGGAATGCCGTGGTGGTAAGGACCCTCGGGGTCAGCAAGCCCTCCGCGGAAGCTGAGCATCTGGAAGTCATCGGCCTATCGGAGAAGGCGAACTATCATTACGAAGTCCGTAAGAAAACCCTCGATATCACGCGCTTTGGCCCGCTCGTGAACTTCGTCTCGCCCATCCATGTCGCCGAGGAAGGCCAACTCATCAACCTGCTATCCTCCTTTAAGAGGATGCCGATTGAGACCTTCGAAGGCGAAATCCTCGGGGCATATCTCAATCAAGGCGCGGTGAAGCTGCCGATCACCTGGCAGGGGACCGGCTATAACGACGATGTCTGCTTCATGGGCGATTTCGGCTCAAGGATGTACCTCATCGAGAAAAAGGAGAAATAGAAATCAGGCCTCTTCTAAAAGAAGGGGCTTTTTCTTATGGGGCGCGAGGTTTTTGCGATTTGGGCTTGAAAGTTCAACCAATTGCTCCTATCATAGTCGAGCCCGAAAGGGAAACATCGCGGGGTAGAGCAGCCCGGTAGCTCATCAGGCCCATAACCTGAAGGTCGTTGGTTCAAATCCAGCCTCCGCAACCATTCGTTAACTACAGTATCGATACAATTCGGTACTGTTTTTATTTATTTGTGATATAATCAACACAGGGAATGATGTCTCCCTTCTAGAAATAGAAAACCGCAAGAATAAAGCTGATGACGTCTATGACTTTTTGTTGTAGGGATCAGCTTTTTAATTTCTATGGCAGATTGGAGATTATATGAATATATTTCTATCCTTATTTATTATCTTTGGTGGCGGCATACTTGGTGGTTTTATCTTTGAAAAAATCAAACTCCCAAAACTAGTTTGGTATATCATACTCGGAATATTAATTGGTCCATCACTATTAAACATTGTTGATGACACATTATTATCAATCTCTTCATATTTAAGACAAATCGCTTTGGTGATTATTCTTACAAGATCTGGTTTGTCTTTAGATATTAACAATCTCAAGAAGATTGGCAGACCCGCTATTTTAATGTGTTTCGTCCCTGCTTGTTTTGAAATTATTGGCATTACTATATTTGCCCCTCTATTCTTAGGAATATCCTATTTTGAAGCTTTACTTCTTGGTTCTGTTCTTGCTGCGGTTTCTCCGGCGGTAGTTGTTCCAAGAATGATTAAACTTATGGAAGAAGGATATGGCAAAGAACATAGCGTTCCTGAACTAGTCATGGCGGGAGCATCTTGTGATGATATTTTTGTTATTGTTCTTTTCTATTCGTTCAAGAATCTAGTAGCTACCTCGACATTTGATGCTTGGGGCATATCACAAATTCCAATATCGATAATAACCGGCATTACATTAGGCATTGGTGTTGGATTCTTAATGGTTTTAATCATTCGCTATCTAAAACTAAATAAAATTATCAATGTTATTCTCATGCTTGGTTTATCGTTTGGCATGCTGACATTGGAAAGCGTCTTAAAACCATATTTTAGTGTTTCTTCTTTACTAGCGATTATAGTAATGGCTTTAGTGGTCAATATCTTTAAGAAAGAAGAAGCCAAGGACATCCAAAAATCGTATAACGGATTATGGCAAGGCTTCGAAATACTTCTTTTTGCTTTAGTGGGGATTGCTACTGATGTACATTATGCTTTCTCTAAAGAAGGCGCAATCATCGTAGGATTAATCTTTATCGCACTAATATTCAGAAGTTTAGGCGTGATATGTTGCGTGATAGCCACGAAGTTTACCTCAGAAGAAAAGATATTTATTATCATTTCATATTTGCCCAAGGCAACAGTGCAGGCTTCAATTGGCGCGATTGCATTGAGTGAAGGTTTAAGTTGCGGAACACTAGTTCTCACTGCCGCGGTGGTGTCAATATTAATTACCGCTCCACTGGGGGCTATATTGATGGATTCACTTTACAAGAAATTATTAAATAAAAATGAGTCAATCATCTGACGGGTTTATTTTGCTTTTATGGTATAAAAGTTTTCAATAAATAGTTAACTTATTGACTATTTAAGGTTGTTCGGATTTTCATAAAAGTGTCCGGATGTATCAAAATAGTCCAAAAAAGTCAGATGCAAAAAACCGACATTTTTCAGCGAAAACTGTAAATATCAGTAAATTTCTGTAATAATGTTGTCGTTACCTGTAAAAAACCTGTAAAAAAGTGTATGTTCACTCAGTCGCAGGTAATGTATTCACTCAGTCGCAAACAAGCAAATGAGTGTTCACTTCGTCCCACCGGTACAAATGAAAAAATGCACGTTTTGTATCCATAAGACGTGCTTTTTTATTGCTTTTTTCGTTCATTCATCGTTCAGCGAAGCGGCCGGTTGCGTCATTTCCGGCCATCTCAGCCATTCGATGGAGATGATATAGGCTCAGTTTTTTCGTTGTTTTTCATGGTTTGGCAATACAAGAGTTTCGGAGATGTAAAAGATGAGAAGAGGCCTGATATTATTCGGAATAAGCATCCTCGCTTTGGTAAGCTGCGGCGGTCCCGATGCCGAGCAAGAATTGACCCTATATAGAAAATCGAATTTATACGTTGAGAAAAATAACGAAGTATTCGCTTTTCCTTTGTCCACATTCAACCGCCAAGGCGAAGGCAACGTCCCTTATGTTTCATTAAAAGAATTCTTGCCCGTCGCGAAGTTCATCGATCAAGGATTCAGAACCGAAGAACCGTTATTGGATTATTCGAGCGGCAACGGCCTTTATACCATCAATTATTCCAATGGCGCCGAAGGCGAACCCGTCACCCATCCTTTTGTCTTCGATGAAAAAAAGCAGACCATCACCATCAATAAGGAGGCGAAGGCGTTTTATCATCTTTTCTATGATGCCGATCCCAATATCGAAACCATGGAGCATCTTTATAAACCGGTGAGCGGGAAGAAGCGAGATTTCTCGATTACGGATAACCGCGTCATCGATTTAAGCAAATACGATTTGCGGATCATCGAGCAAGATCATGAGCTGTACGCTCCCCTTGATTTATACCAAGCGGTCTTCAAATTATCCTTTTCTCCATCAGGGAACAATCACATCGTTTATAACGGCCTCGATTTCTTTGGATCGAAGGGCTCGAACGTCGTCGCTTCCTGCTATTCCTCTTCTCTCAAGTTCAGATTGCAAGAACCGAATATCCTTTTATCGGCTTTGAAAGTTAGCCCGGCGATCTCTGCGAACATAGAGTTTTCCTTTTCGCCAGTGGAGCCCGGCCCCAATGAGAAATACCGTTTCGAATCCCCTTTGATTCCCGGCGGCGAATATACCGTTAATGCTACGCAGGAAAAGATTGCTATCCCCGATTTCTTCTTGCGCATCTGTTTGGAGAATAACGGCCGCGGGCGTTACGTTTACATCAATCAGGACACCAAGGAAGAATTCGTTTTGGAAAAAGCTTCTCTTATCGACAATAAGACGGTCACTTACACGGAAGACGATGATTATATCAACCTCAACGTCTCTTACCCCAACGCGTTTTTCCTCGATGCGACGCAGACGATTAAATCGTCCATCAATAAGAACAAAACCTTCTTTTTGGAAGAAGAAAGAAGCAAAGAATACGCTCTTTATGACTATAAGATCCTCAGCCTCTATTTAGGAGAATTCTATGGTTTGGTGGAATCCAGCCCCAGAATAAGGGATCCCGTTTCTTTCCTAGAGCAATACAAAGAGGAGATATTGTCTCCGAAATACCACGATTATCATTTGGGCGTTTCCAAGATGGCCTTAGAAGGCATCGATGACGGTCACACGAAAGTATTGGGCTTCTCCAAATTCAGCGAGGACGACTTCAATAGCGTGGAAAACCAAGCCGCGATCAATGAGCTGACCGGCCCGAGAAGGGGAGGCATATTGAAATACGCGGCGTTGGCGGAAGGCTATCGCGCCTCCCATCATTTGGGTCAAGGTTATCAAGTCGTCGATGATACCGCTTATCTTGCTTTCGATTCGTTCGCGGCGACGCCGATGAAGCCGTTGAGGGAATACACCGCCGCGCCGGATACCTATGTTGCCACCGATACGGTCGGTTTCGCTTATACCGCGATGAAAGACGTCTCCCTCAATCACCCGGAGGTGAAACGCGTGGTCTTCGATTTGTCCTGCAATACCGGGGGCATGGTTGTCGCTTTGCCTTTCTTATTGGGGCTGATGAAGAAAGATTTCCACATCAATTCCTACAACTATTACGTCAATGATATGTGCCAAAGGCATTATCAGTTGGATCTGAATGAAAATGGCGTATATGGGGAAGAAGAGGATACCTTCGAGGGCAAATATGATTTCTACGTCTTGACCAGCGGCGCTTCTTTCTCCTGCGGGAATGCCTTCCCAGGCGCCGCCAAATACAACAAAGCCGCGAAAATCATCGGCAAAAGATCGGCCGGCGGCGCATCGGGCGTCGATTATTTCACCACGCCATCCGGCTTCGATTTAAGATGCTCATCCTGCATGACGGAAGCCTTTGAATTAGAGGACGGCAGCTTTATCGAGAACGATAAAGGCATCCCGGTCGATTTCGAAATCGAGGAAGAGTATTGGTATAATCGCGCTTCGCTCAACGCCAAATTGGACGAAATCAAGAAGCGTTAAAAACCATTGAAGATCAAGGTTTGCCGCAAATGCGTCAGACCTTTTTCTTTTGAGGAGTCGGCGTTTCGGCGAAACAAAGGGGTATAAAATACCCCGTCTTTAGTTTATTCTAAAGCATAAGGGCAAACCTTTCGGAGGGTTACGTATGAAGAAGATCTTTGAACCGATCAAGGTGAAGGGCGTCGAGTTCAAGAACCGCGTCGTCATGGCGGCGTTCGCCAACCTCAAGCTTTTGAGCGAGAATGGGGTGATGGGGGACGAACTGCTCAAGTATCATCTGCAATTCGCCGACAAAGAGATCGGCCTCGTGATCTTGGAAGAACTATTGGTCATGCCGTTGATCCAAGACCTCCCTTGGGCGGTGGAAGAAGCCAATATGGCTCCCCTCCGGAAGATCGTCGAAAAATGCCACGAAAACGGCACGAGGATCTTTGCCGCCCTCGCTCTGAATGGCCGGGAATTCGCCCAAAAAGGCGGACTGAACGCCTTATCCACCCAGGAGATGGAAGAGATCCGCGACGCCTTCGTCCATTCCGCCAAGCTCTGCAAAGAGGCGGGCTTCGATGGCGTGGATCTTGATGGCGCCCATGAGCTCTTCCTCAATCAGGTGAGCTCGGCGATCACCAACAAACGCACCGACCGCTATGGCGGCAACCAAGAGGGCAGGGCGACCTTCGCCAAGGAAATCGCCTCCGGCATCAAAGCGTTCGCCGATCCCTCGTTCATCCTTTCCTATCGCTTCGGCGCGAGCTTCGATCTGATCCAAGACGCCAAACTGGCGAAGATCCTCGAAGAGGCGGGCTACGAAATGCTTTTGGTCTCCCATGGCATCTCCTATGGCCGCGGCGTCAGCGTCCCGCCGGAATATGAAGGCGATAGCGAGACCCTCTATGCCGGCACGCAAATCAAGAAAGCCGTCAATATCCCGGTCGTCGCGATCAGCCGGATCAACACCTTGGCGAAAGGCGAGGCCTTATTGGAACGCGGAGACTGCGATTTCTGCGCCTATGGCCGACCATTTGCCAGTGACCCCGCATTCGTGATTCATTCCAAGCAAGCCGAGGAATAAAACCAATCACCCAAAGAGAGGCGGAAGCCTCTTTTTTTGTTGTGGAGGGGGGCGGATGGTGCAATATTTGTTGTGGAGGGGGGCGGATGGTGCAATAATAAAAAATGTAAGAAAAGTAAGAAAAAGGAGACAAAGATGAATAAAGTGGATGAAGATCGCTTCATCGTCAGCGTCAAAGTCGGCCCGAAAGGTCAGATCACCATCCCGGCGGAAGCCAGGAAGATGTTTTCGATCCAGGAAGGCGACACCTTGATGGTGATGGGCGATCGCAAGCGCGGCCTTGCTTTGGTGAAGGCCGATGCCTTCTATTCGATCATGGAGGACAAGCATGGAAATCCTGGAAATTGAAAACCTCGCGAAGCATTACGAGAAATTCGATCTGAAGGACGTTTCCTTTAAGATCCGCCCCGGCAAGATCGTCGGCTTCATCGGCAGAAACGGCGCGGGCAAGACCACGACCCTGAAATGCATGTACAACCTTGTTTCCCCGACCGGCGGGAAGATCCTTTACGGCGGGGAAGAAGCCCTGAAGATCGAAAAGCGCTTCAAGCAAGAAGTGGGGATCCTCTTCGGGGAATCGAACTACTATCCCTCGCAGACCGTCAAAAACCTCACCGCGGTCACCAAGATGTTCTATGACGATTGGAGCGAAGACCTCTATCGTCATTACCTGCAGGACTTCGGGATCGATGAGAACAAGCAGATCAAAGCCCTCTCGACCGGCATGAGGGTCAAATACGGCCTCGCCTTGGCGCTCTCCCGGGGCGCGAAGATCCTGCTCTTGGACGAACCGACCTCCGGCTTGGACCCGGTCTCCCGCGATGAACTTCTCGATATCTTCATCGACCTCGTCGGGGATAAAGAGCACGCCATCTTCTTCTCGACCCACGTCATCAGCGACCTCGAGAAGTGCGCCGACGACATCGTCTACATCAAAAACGGCGAGATCATCGTCAACGAAGACGTCACCGATTTCGAGGCCTCCTATCTACCGCGACCGCCTCGGCAAATTCGAAGGTATCCTTCGAAAAGACAAGCGCATTGAGGTCGCCGGCGCGGAGGTCCGCAAAGCGAGCATGGAGGAGATCATGATCGCCTTCGAAAGGGGGAGCGAAGAATGAAGAAGCTATTGATCAAAGAGATCCGTCTCTGCATGAATGCCCAGATCATCATCTTCTCGCTGCTGTCGATGATGATCCTCATCCCTTCTTGGCCGCCCGTCGCGGCGCTCATGTATCCTTTAAGCGGGACGATGACCCTCTTCCCGCGGGCGCTGGCCAATAAGGACATCGAATACACGACTTTGCTTCCGCTAAAGAAAACCGACGTGGTGAAGGGGAAGGTCCTTTTCTTGGCCTTCATCGACGTCGTGACGCTGCTTCTTGCGATCGCCGGCGGTATCGTCCGGGCCCTCTTCTATAGCCCCGCAGAGGGGGAAGAAGCCTATTTCGAGGCGATGATGCCCTGCATTTCGCTGATCGGCGTCGGCTTCCTCGCCTATGGCGTGATGAACTTCTTCATGGTCTCGATCTATTACAAGAATCCCTATAAGAAGCTCACCGCCCCGACCTTGGTCTCGCTTTTCGCCGCGATGATCATCGCCGCGGTCGGCCAAGTCGTGATCGCCTTTGTGCCGATGCTCCGTTCCTACGATACGGTCGGCTTGATCGCCCAAATCGCGGTGGCGGTAGGGGGCATCCTCCTCTTCGCCCTCCTGACCTATTTGGGATATTGGAGCGGCGCGAAGAAATTCCAAAAGCTCGATCTATGAGAACTCCGGCTCGAAAGGGCCGGTTTTTCTTTAAGAAAAGAGAGCGAAAAAAGCCGCGGGATGCTATTATCAAAAAACAAATGAGCAAAGCGCTTTTCGCTTTGGGAGGACATTATGGCCGAAGTGATCATCGAAGTGAAAAACGCAGTGAAGACCTATGGGGAAGGCGAGGCTTTGACCTACGCCCTCCGCAAGGTTTCGATGGAAGTCTATGAGCACGAATTCCTCGTCATCCTCGGGGGATCGGGCTCTGGCAAATCGACCCTGCTCAATATGATCGGCGGGATGGACCGCCTCAACGAAGGCGAGATCTTCGTCAACGGGCAGGACATCACCAAATTCAACAACAGCCAATTGACCTTATATCGGCGCAACGACGTCGGCTTCGTCTATCAGTTCTTCAACCTCCTCAACGAGGTCACCGTCCTCCAAAACGTCATGCTCGCCCCCGGCAGCCGCGACAAGAAGAAGGCGATGAAGCTCCTCCGCTCCGTCCAGCTTAACGGCAAGGAAAACAAATTCCCCCGTCAGCTCTCCGGCGGCCAGCAGCAGCGCGTCGCCATCGCCCGCGCCCTCAATAAGCCGAGCAACATCTTGCTTTGCGATGAGCCGACCGGCGCTTTGGACGATGCCTCCGGCAAAGCGGTCTTGAAGCTTTTGGAAGAGCTCCATGGGCAGGGGAAGACGATCGTTCTCGTCACCCATACCAAGGAGATCGCCCAGATGGCGGATCGCATCATCACGATGAAGAACGCGCGGGTCGTCTCGACGGTGGTCAACGAGCACAAAGTCTCCGCGGAAGAGGTGGAGTGGTAATGATCAAGTCCTATCTTTGGCCATTATTCAAAAAGTTCATCGGGCTTTTCCTCTCGATGGTTTTGGTGTCGATGTTCTCGATCACCTTGCTTTCGGCCTTCGGAAGCGCCGTCTCGAACCTCGACGCCTCCTATCGCGAGTATAAAAGGACCCTGGGCTCGGCGGATGTGAGCATCAAGACCTCGTTCGTGAACCGCCTTGACCTTTCCGGCCTCGGCACCGTGGAAGGGGTGGATTCCTATGGCTTCCGCCTGACCCTCGATTCCTATTTCCGGTTCGAGAAGCCGGATGGCGCGGAGCGGACGGTCACCTCGAGGATTTTCTCCTTCTCCGACCCGGAGAACGATCTATTGAAGCATTATGTCTATGACTCGGTCGCTCCGCGCGAGGACATGATCAACGTCGCCCTCGCCAAGCGCTTCGTCGATAACAACGGCTTCAAGCTCGGCCAGGTCGTCGAATTCGGTTATTTCAATATGTTCGTGCACGCCCAGATCAGCCAGGTCGTCGACGCGCCGGAAACCCTTTATGTGCGCGCTAACGACGCGATCTGGTCGGACAATACGGACTTCGGCTTCGTCTATGTCTCCGAAGCGGAGCTTGGGCGCGGGCTATCGCTTTTGGCCGGCGCGGTAAAAGACGCGATCCTGGGCAATCCCGAATTCGCCGCCTTCTATGAGAAAGTCCGGCAGATCGCCGGCATCGATTTCCCCGATCTCCGCGACGAGATCGATTGGAGCCATTTCCCCGCCTCTTTCTCCAATCAAATCAGCGTGATGGCCAAAGAAGGCTATTCCAACGAAGAGGTCTATAACAACGTCAGCGCCTATCTGGCCCCCATCGTCTCCGAGAAGAGCCATACCCTGGAAGAGAAGACCCCGTATGAGTACTACATGAACAACGTTTTCAAGCAGCTGCGGGTCGGGACGATCTTCCTGCCGGCGTTCTTCTATTTGGTGACGATGGTCATCATCGTCCTGTTCATGAACCAGATCATCAAATCGATGACCCAGCAGATCGGGATCATGATGGGGATCGGGATCCAGGCGAGGGAGATCTTCGGCCTATTCGCGATCTACGTCTTTTTCATGAGCGTCGCCGCCGGGATCTTCGGGATCTTCGCCGGTTGGGGGGTCACCTATTTCCTGACCGGGATCTTCATCGAAGTCTACTCGATGCCGCTGATGCTGCGCTCCCTCCATTGGCTTTGGAGCCTGATCGCCGTCCTCTCCCTCGTCGTCGTCGGCCAAGTGGCGTCGGTCCTTTCTTGCCTCAATGTCCTCCGCATCACCCCGAAGGATGCGATGATCTCCAACGAAAGCGCCAGGAAAGCCAACCCCAAATGGGTGGAGAGGTTGATCGATAAATCACCGATGACATTGAAGCTAGGCATCAACTCGATCGCCCAGAATCCCAAGCGCTTCTTCGTCTCGACCTTCTCGATCTTCTCCGCGTTCATGATGATCGTCATCGTTTTGTTCTTCCATATCTCGATGAACGAGCTGATCCAGCAAACGGCGGAAACGCGGATGCCCTTCGATTGCCAGGTCTATATGACCCAGAAGGTCGAGGAAAGCTCCTTGAGCGAATTGAAGGGGCAGCCGTTCGTGGAAGAGCTCCAATACTCCTATTTCTCCTATCTTGAGTTAAAGGGTCCCAAGGACACCAGGATGCTGGAGACCGTGGCGGTCAAACCCGACGATTGCCCGCTCACCTATATCCCCGCCATGGACGGCGATAAGCCCCTCTCCGTGGAAGAGCAGGGGATCATCCTCCCCAATTCGGAAGCCAAGCGCCTCGGCGTGAAGGTGGGCGATAGCGTCGCGATCGGGACGAACAGCGTCGTCGTCACCGCCGTCTCCCGGCAATACTCCCACCTGATCTGCTATGTCTCCCTCAGCCAGATGGAGGAGGTCGCCGATCAATACCTGACCTCGCTGTTTTTGGATGTGAGCGACGAAGATCAGGCCCTCAATTATCTGGCCAACAACGAAAACCAATGCCTCACGGTCTTCTCTTCTTCTTTGAAGAAGGATCTCAGATCGCGCTTTGGCTCGGTCGATATCATCATCTATGTCTTGATCGGGTTCTCGCTTTTGATGGGGTTCACGATCCTCACCATCATGTCGCAGAACGCCCTGATGGATCAAAAGCGCCAGGTCTCGATCATGCGCTCCGTCGGTTTCCGCATCATCGAGGTCTCGAACCTCTGGACGCTGCAATCGGCCTCGCAGCTTTTGATCTCGACCCTTTTCGCGGTTCCCATCGGCGCGCTATTCGCCTATTGGCTCTTCGACTTGGCCACCATCCCCACCCAGATCTA
>CADCLZ010000013.1:0-9425 GCA_902802365.1 uncultured Erysipelotrichaceae bacterium
GCCATGACCGATGCGGTTACGGCTGCGTGTGCCGTCCTGGGGCGGGCCCCGGGCGTCGAAGAGGTTCAGGACATGGTGGAGCGTCAGCTCATGTCCCATGGTGCGTATGAAGTGGCGAAGCGCTATATCACCTACCGCTATACCCGCGCCCTGGTGCGCCAGTCCAACACCACCGACAAGAAGATTCTCAGCCTCATCGAGTGCACCAATGAAGAGGCCAAACAGGAGAATGCGAACAAGAACCCCGTCATCAACTCCACTCAGCGGGACTATATGGCGGGCGAGGTCTCCAAGGACATCAGCGAGCGGCTTCTGCTCCCTTCGGATATCGTCGAGGCGCATAACGAGGGAATCATCCATTTCCATGACATGGACTACTACGCCCAGCACATGCATAACTGCGACCTTGTAAACCTTGAGGACATGCTGCAGAACGGCACCGTGATCACCGGAACCCTGATTGAAAAACCGCACAGCTTCTCGACCGCCTGCAACATCGCGACCCAGATTATCGCCCAGGTGGCGTCCAATCAGTACGGCGGACAGTCCATCTCTCTCGCGCATCTGGCTCCCTTTGTCGAAGTCAGCCGCCGGAAACTCCGCCACGAGCTGGATGAGGAATGCAGGCTTTCCGGTGTTGAGATGAGCGAAGAGATGAAAGCAAAGCTCACAGAGAGAATGCTTCGCTCTGAGATCAAGCGCGGTGTCCAGACCATCCAGTATCAGGTCGTGACCCTCCTGACCACAAACGGTCAGGCCCCCTTCGTCACGGTTTACATGTACCTCAACGAGGCGAAGAGCGAGCAGGAGAAGGCGGACCTCGCCATGATCATCGAAGAGGTTCTGCTTCAGCGCTATGAGGGCGTGAAGAATGAGAAGGGCGTCTGGGTGACTCCGGCGTTCCCGAAGCTCATCTATGTTCTGGAAGAGGACAACATCAGCGAAGGCACCTGCTATTATGAACTGACCAGACTGGCTGCCAAGTGTACGGCCAAACGCATGGTTCCGGACTATATTTCCGAGAAGATCATGAAACAGCTCAAGAAGGGCGATGTCTACACCTGCATGGGCTGCCGTAGCTTCCTGACCCCGGACCGCTTCACCGACGCTCACATCGGCAACGTCGCCAACGCCGGAAACTATGTCGAAGGACAGCACAAGTATTACGGCCGCTTCAATCAGGGCGTCGTGACGGTGAACTTGGTGGACATCGGGCTTTCCGCGGGCGGTGATCTTGACCGCTTCTGGGAGATCTTCGACGAGAGAATGGAACTGTGCCACCGTGCGCTCCGCTGCCGGCATGAACGCCTGCTCGGCACGGTGTCCGATGTCGCGCCAATCCTGTGGCAATACGGCGCCCTGGCACGGCTGGACAAGGGCGAGACTATCGACAGGTTGCTCTATAACGGCTACAGCACCATCAGCCTTGGCTATGCCGGCCTCTGGGAATGCGTCCTTGCCCTGAACGGGAAGAAGCTGACCGAGCCGGAGGGCGAAGCGCTCGCCCTATACGCCGAATGGGCGAAATGGAGCGAAGCCTCTTCTTTCGCGATCGCTCCAAACGAAGGCACCGAAGCCAAAGACGATTATCTGATCTCCTCTTATAGAGGAGCCGGCAATGAAATGGTGGTCGTCCCCGCAACGATTGATGGCCATCCGATCACCGGCTTAGGCGACCATTTCGCCGATGGCAAGACCATCGAGAGCCTTGCTTTGCATCAAAAGATCGTCACGGTGGGGGATAACCTCCAGGCGACGATTAAGGAGATCTATATGACCGACGCCGACTGCACCTTCGCTGCCGGCGGCTTCTCGCATATCCAAAAGATCCATATCAACGCCTGCCGGAAGCCGGCGATGAACGGGACGAACAGCAATTCGGTGTTCCCCGACGTCATCGACCGTCTGATCTGCAATCAGAAGAGCGCGCTTCCGAATATGATCTATTTCTCCGGCTGCAGCATGTGCTATGGGCTGGACTCCGAATATCTAAATAATTCCTTCGAAGGCAAATACCTCGTCACCGACATTGGGCTAAACGGCGACATCAATATGCTCTTCCAACTCGAGCTGATCAGCCTCTTCGCAAAAGACGGGGACATCTTGATTCACGCCCCGGAGACGGCGAATGGCTATTCGTTATTCGACGATTTAGGCTGCCGGAAGGGGTGCGAGTGGATGCTATTTGGCTTCTTTGAGCCGAATTACGATCTGCTTTCCTTGGTCGATGGGCGCTTGATCGATGGCGTCTTCTCCGCGTTAGAATCCTTCAATTCCTATCGGGCGGAACTCGATGAGACGACCTATGAAGAATATAACGCCGCCTATAATGCTTACGGCGACTGCGCGGAGGCCAGAACCTCCGATCATTTCCCCGAAGGAAAGACGACCTTCAACGAAGCCGGCGCGCCTTTCTATGACACTTCTTATCTGACAAGCGAAGCGATGGCCCGCTTCGACGATTACTACGGCCGCCTGGCGAATAAAGGGGTCAAGATCCTTTTCTCCTATCCGCCGGTCAACCACGATGCCTTGATCCCTAGCGGCGAGGAAGTCACCCAGTCCTGGAAAGCGTTCGACGCGGCGATGAAGTCGCTCCTGAATCCGGAATTGGTCAGCTTCATCTCGAAGCCGGAAGATTATATCTTCCCGCATCACTATTTCTACGATAACGATTACCATATGACCCTCGAAGGGGCATTGGAACGTTCCAAGAAGCTTTATGTCGATGTGCGGAGTGCCCTGAATCCATGAACAAGAAGAAGATCACCCTGAGCATCATCATCGCCGCCTTATTGGTTTTGATCATCCCCGTCAGCGTTTTGGTGACGACCGCGGCTCTTCCTTCCTGCTACAAGGATTCCTATTACGCGGAGCTCCCGGCGATGTATCAAGGCCTCAAGAAAGCGAAGGGGAAGAAGATCGTCGTGATCGGCAACTCCAACGTCGCTTTCGGCGTCAATTCGGCTTATCTAGGCCAAATGCTTCAGGAAAGCGGCCAGGATTACACCGTCTGCAATTTCGGCCTCTATGGGGCGATCGGCACCAAGGCGATGCTTGAGCTTTCCGAAGCGGAGATAAAAAAGGACGACATCGTCTTATTCGCCCCCGAGCCCTATGTCCAAAGCATGTCGAACTATTTCTCCGGCCTTGAGATGTGGCGTTGCCTCGATCTTGATTTCTCATTGTATTGGCCCTTAGCGGAAAAAAGCGCGATCACCGGCGCCTATCTATCCTATTCGGCGGAGAAGTTCCATTTCGCGAAGTCCGGTGAAACGATGGGCAATGGCGTCTACGCCAAAGCATCCTTTGACCAGAACAACGACATGACCCAGGCCCAGAGGAACTACAACATCCTCCCCGCGGGATATGACGAAAACACCACGGTCGATTTCTCGAAGAAGATCTGGGACGATGACTTCGCCGAATACGCGAAATCCTATTATGAAAGGATGAAGAAGAAGGGGGCCCAGATGTATTTCTCCTTCTGCCCGGTCAATCGGCGCGCCGCCCTCGAGCAGGAGTCGCTCGACGATTATTACGACCGCGTTTCGGCCGATTTCGGGATGCCGATCCTCGGCAATCCCCATCAGTACTTGATGGACCACGAATGGTTCTACGACAGCAACTTCCATCTGAACTATAGCGGCATGTTCGCCAGGACCATCCAGCTCTATACCGATTTGATGATCTCGGTGTTCCGCCAAACCCCGTCATGGGATTATTCGCTGCCCGAGAAGCCGGTCCCCGAGCAAGAGGACTTCGGCGATGGCGATAACAGCGACGCGGACAAATTCACCTATGTCTATAGCGAGAACTACGGCGGCTATCTCGTCGATAGCGTGCTCCCGGAAGCCAGAAATTCGACGGAGCTTACTCTGCCCGTCGTTTATGGCGAGGAGCCGATCGTCGGCTATTCGCCCACGGCCATCCAAGGGCTTTCTTCTTTGAAGAAACTCATCGTCCAGAAGAACATCCGCATGCTCTATAACGATTCCTTCCATGGCTGCTCTTCCTTGCGCGAGATCTATATCCGCCAGGACGATCCCAACAAGATCGGGACGGGCTACGAAGTCTTAAACGGGACCGCCGATTGCTATTTCTATGTGCCTAAGAGCGCGCTGGCAAAGTTTTATGGCCATTACGCCTGGGGCCATTTGGCCGACCATATCAAGGGCTATGAGGAGTGAAGATGGAAGGCAGCGTCATTTTCACCAATTTCATCTTCTTGATCCTCTATGGGGCGGCGTTGGCCGCCTCGATCTTCGCCCTCGTCCAGAAGAAGTGGATCTGGCCGTCTTTGCTCGCCGCCTCGGTCGTTTTGCTGACCTCGGCCTACGCCTTATTGGAAGGCGCAAGCCCCTGGGAAGTCATCGGGCTCATCCTCTTCTTCATGATCCTCAACCTGATCCCGTTCCTAAGGAGGAAGCATGAGCTTTAATTCGCTGCAATTCCTGATCTTCCTCCCGCTGGTCGTTTTGATCTACTGGCTTTTGCCCAAGAAGGCGCGCTGGGCGTTCCTTTTGATCGCCAGCTACTATTTCTACATGAGCTGGAATCCCTGGCTGATCTTCTTGATCATCGGGACGACTTTGGTCTCTTATTTCGCCGCGATTCTGATGGAGAAGGCGAAGACGCCGGGGATTAAGAAACTGATGTTCGCCATCGCGATCATCCTCTGCCTAGGGGTATTGATCTTCTTCAAGTATTTCAATTTCCTTATCCAATCGGTGATCGATATCCTGAACCTGTTCTCGTTGCACCTGGAATCCTTCTCGCTCGACATCATTTTGCCGATCGGCATCTCCTTCTATACCATCCAGGTCCTTTCCTATTTGATCGACGCCTACAAAGGGACGTTCCCGGCCGAGAAGCATCTTGGCTATTACGCCTTGTTCGTCTGCTTCTTCCCGCAGCTCGTCGCCGGGCCGATCGAACGGCCGGGCGACCTCATCCCGCAGCTTCGCGCGGACCATAAGTTCTCCCTCGACGATCTATTGATCGGCCTGAGGATCTTATTGGTCGGCTTCTTCTACAAAGTGGTCATTGCCGACTTTGTCGGCATCTACATCAATAACGTCCTCTATAACCTCGGGGAGGCCAACACGTTGTCGATCTTCCTGGCCGGCTTCTTATTCACCGTCCAGATGTTCTGCGACTTCGCCGGTTACTCGGAGATCGCGACCGGCGCGGCGAGGATGATGGGGATCCGCCTGAGCCGGAACTTCGACCGTCCGTACATGTGCAATTCCTATACCGACTTCTTCAGAAGATGGCACATGACTCTGGGCCGCTGGCTCACCGACTATATCTATATCCCGCTCGGCGGGAACAAAAAAGGCAAGGGGCGGAGGATCCTCAACACCTACATCATCTTCTTGATCAGCGGCCTTTGGCATGGCGCTGGATGGACGTACCTGTTCTGGGGGATCTACGCGGCGACGATCATGACGATCGAAGGCCTCGCCATCCGCCCATTCGAGAAGTTCCTCTTCGCCCGTGGGGTCAACACCAAAGGCAAAGCCTGGAACGCGATGAAGGTGTTCCTGAC
Organism: uncultured Erysipelotrichaceae bacterium; assembly: GCA_902802365.1. GTDB lineage: Bacteria > Bacillota_I > Bacilli_A > RFN20 > CAG-826 > Alloenteromonas. Next base: position 5,552 of record CADCLZ010000013.1, read on the forward strand.
TTATTTCATCACGATCCCGGGCGCGCTGCTGTTCCGAAGCGACGATTTGGCCCACGCGGGGGAGATCTTCAGCGGCCTATTCACGAAGTGGGGGTTCGGCCTCGATTACTTCAAGGCGAGCTTTGGCAACCTTGGTTTGGATTGGATGCTGGTGATCGTCATATTGCTGGCGATCGTCTGCGAATGGCTGATCCATCATTTCGGCGAACTCGGCCGCGAGAACCCGATCGGAGAGCCGCTTCCCGAAGGGGCATTGACGAAAACGCAAAGCGCCAGCAACCTCGTGCTCATTGTCTATCTCATCACCGTGATCGGGATCGCCTGGGTGGCGTTGCTCTCGAGCGGCTCGATGAGCGCCTTCCAATATTTCCAGTTCTAAGGCAAAGGAAAAGCCCGCGGTTAACGCGGGCTCTTTTTCTTTCTCAATAACGGGCTTTCTCGTCGATCGATTTGCGGATGAGCTTCACGAATTCCTCAAGGGGAACGCTGATCTGCTCTTTCTGGCCGTAGATGCGGTAGGTGACCAAGCCCTGTTCCTTCTCCTTGTCGCCAAGGACGAGGGTGAAGGGGATCTTGCTCACTTGGGCGTTCCTCAGCCGGTAGCCGAGCTTCTCATTCGAGTCGTCGAGCTTCACGCGGACGTCGGCTTTTTGCAGGGCCTCGAGGACCTTCTGGGCGTAATCGCCTTGGGCTTCGGCGTTGACCGGAAGCAATACGCATTGGACGGGGGCCAGCCAAGTCGGGAAGGCGCCGCCATAATGCTCGATCAAGATGCCGATGAAGCGCTCGATCGAGCCGAAGACGACGCGGTGGAGCATGACCGGCTCGACCTTCTCGCCTTTTTCGTCGATATAGAAGCAGCCGAAGCGGTGCGGGAGGTTGACGTCGAGCTGGATGGTGCCGCATTGCCAGGTCCTGCCCATCGAATCGCGGAGCTTGAAGTCGAGCTTCGGGCCATAGAAGGCGCCATCGCCGGGGTTGATCTGGTATTCGTGGCCGCTATCGGCGCAGGCCTCGGCCAAGATCTTCTCGGATTTCTCCCAGAATTCCTCGCTCCCGATGTAATTGCTTTCGGGGCGGGTGGAGAGAACGATCTTGTATTGGAGGCCGAAGACGCTATAGACGTCGTCGAAGAGGCGCATGATGTTCTTCACCTCCTCCTCGATCTGGTCGAAGCGGACCATGATGTGGGCATCGTCCTGGGTGAACGCGCGGACTCTGAAGAGCCCATTGAGCGCGCCGGAGGCTTCGTGGCGGTGGACATGGCCGAGTTCGGCCTGCCGATAAGGAAGATCCTTGTAGGAATGGATGCTGTTGTTATAAGCCAGCATCGCGCCGGGGCAGTTCATCGGCTTGATCGCGAAGTCGCGCTCATCGACCTTGGTGGTGTACATGTTCTCTTTGTAGTGATCCCAGTGCCCGGAGGTCTCCCAGAGCTCGCGGCTCATCATCGTCGGGGTGGTGATCTCCATATAGCCGTAGGCGTCATGGAGCTTATGCCAATACTCGAGCAGCGAGTTCATGAGGATCATGCCTTTGGGGAGGAAGAAGGGCATGCCGGGGGCGTAGTCGCTCAGCATGAAGAGGCCGAGCTCTTTGCCAAGCCTGCGGTGGTCATTGGCCTTTCTCTTCTCGAGGATCTCCAAATGCTCCTTGAGGGCTTCTTCGCTCGGATAGCAGGTCGCGTAGATGCGGGTGAGCTGCTTGTTGTTGGCGTCGCCGCGCCAATAGGCGCCGGCCACGGAGAGGAGCTTGAAGTGCTTGAGGTAGGAGGTATTCGGGACGTGCGGCCCGCGGCAGAGGTCGATGAAATCGCCTTGCTGATAGCAGGAGATGACGCCTTCGAGCTCCTTGATGTGCTCAACCTTGTAATGGTTGTCCTTAAAGATCTCGCAGGCTTCGTCCTGGGAGATTTCTTTCCTTTGATAGGGGATCGCGGCCTTGGAGATCTTCTTCATCTCCTGCTCGATGGCGGGGAAGTCGGCGTCGGTGATCACCTTATCGCCGAAGTCGACGTCATAGTAGAAGCCTTCTTCGATCGCCGGGCCAAAGCCAAAGAGGCAGCCCGGGTATAGATGCGAGAGGGCCTGGGCCATCAAGTGGCTGCAGGAATGGTTGAGCATCTCGAAGCCTTCGGGGTCTTCCGGCATCACGAAAGCGCACTCGCCTTCTTCTTTAAGAGGCTCCCTCATGTCGAAGAGCTTCTCGCCTTGCTTATAAGCAAGCGCCTTGTTCTTCTTCTCGGGGTCGACGATCTTCGCCAGATCGAAGCCGTTGATCCCGTTTTCGACTTCGAATTCTTTCCCTTGGTAAACAATCTTCATGTTGTTTCTCCTTAAAATAAAAAACGCCCTGCATAAGGACGCTTCCACGCGGTACCACCTTACTTCATGGGGGATGCCCCATGCTCTTTGCCTATCCCTTAACGCGGGACGAGACGCCTAAGTTATTTCCCTAAGAGCTCCGGAGTGGTACTTCATGGGCGTCGCCCTTAAGCATGTCTCCTTCAACGCAAGCCCCATTGTAGGCGGATGGAGCCAATTGTCAATTCCTTTCTCATAAAGGAAGGCCAAAAAACATCTCTTGCCCACAATCGATGGAAAAAGAGAAGAAAAAGCCCCAAAAGACAGCGAGAAGTGCTATCATTTACTCGTCTCGCCAAAAGGAGAAAAATTAATGGCAAAAATCGTTAAAGTCCATGGCCGCGAAGTCCTCGACAGCCGTGGCAACCCAACCGTTGAAGTTGAAGTCACCCTTGACTGCGGCATCAAATCCCGCGCCATCGTCCCATCCGGCGCCTCGACCGGTGAACGCGAAGCGTTGGAACTCCGCGATGGGGACAAGTCCCGCTACCTCGGCAAAGGCGTCTTGAAGGCCGTTGACAACGTCAATCAGAAGATCGCCCCCGTGGTCGAAGGCATGGAAGTCACCGACCAGCTCGGCATCGACCGGGCCATGCTCAAGCTCGATGGCACCCCGTTCAAGTCCAATTTGGGCGCCAACGCCCTCCTCGGCGTCTCCTTAGCCTGCGCTAGGGCGGCCGCGGAAAGCCTCCATATGCCGTTATATCGCTACATCGGCGGCACCAACGGCAAAATCATCCCGACTCCTTGCATGAACGTCATCAACGGCGGCGCCCACGCGCAATCCTCCGTCGATTTCCAGGAATTCTTCATCATCCCCGCCGGCTTCCCCACCTTCCGTGAAGCCCTCCGCGCCGGGACTGAGATCTTCCACACCCTCCAGAAAGTCGTCAAAGCCCACGGCTATGAAACCGGCGTCGGCGACGAAGGCGGCTTCGCTCCTTCCTGCAAGAAGGGCAACAAAGAGCCTCTCGCCCTCATCGCGGAAGCGGTTGAGAAAGCCGGCTACAAGCTCGGCGAAGAGGTCTTCCTCGGCATGGACGTCGCTTCCAGCGAATTCTATGAAGGCAATGGCGTCTATAACCTCGTCAAATCCAAAGAAGGCAAGAAGACCACCGAGCAGATGATCCGTTACCTCGAGAGGATGGTCAAAGAATATCCGGCCATCATCACCATCGAAGACGGCCTCGCCGAAAGCGATTGGGAAGGCTGGAAGAAGCTCACCGAGCGCCTTGGCGATAAAGTCCAGCTCGTCGGCGACGACCTCTTCGTCACCAACCCGGCGATCCTCAAGGAAGGCATCGTCAAAGGCATCGCCAATTCGATCCTCATCAAAGTCAATCAGATCGGCACTTTGACCGAGACCCTCGACGCCATCCGCCTCGCTCAGAGCAATGGCTATACCTGCATGGTCAGCCACCGTTCTGGCGAAACCGAAGACGCGACCATCGCCGACCTCGCCGTCGCGGTCAACGCCGGCCAGATCAAGACCGGTTCCCCCTCCCGCACCG
>CADCLZ010000013.1:9518-12684 GCA_902802365.1 uncultured Erysipelotrichaceae bacterium
AACCGCAAATTCTAATTTCGATCCAAGAATTTGAAAAATGAGACCCGTAAGGGTCTCTTTTTCGTTTGTCCAATTCTCTATTTTGCTTGCTGGAAGCCGAAGACCGCCGCGCCCATAAGCCCGGCCTCTTGGCCGAAATGGCAAGGCTCGATTTTGCTCTTTGGGCAGGCCTTGCGGAGGTCATCGAGGAAGACGTCCGCGCTTTTCATGACGCCGCCGGTCAAGGTGAAGATCTCCGGCTCGAAGGTCTCTTGCATCATCTCGATGAAGGAAGCGAGGAGATCGATCCAGCCTTGATAGCTTTTTTGGATCCTGGGATCGCCCTCTTTGACGAGGCCGAAGAACTGCCTTCCGCCTTCTACGCCTTCTACGCCATCTTGGGCGCATAATCTTCCGAGGTATTTGCCGGAGACGAGGTGCTCGAATTCATGGAGCTCGCCTTTATATTCGAAAAGGGTATGTCCTGATTCATAGGAAGAGTTCTTGAGCCTTCCATTGATGCAGAGGGCGCCGCCGACGCCGGTGGAAATCGTGATGAAATAAAGCGACTTGTAGTCTTTATGGGGGCCGAGGTTGGCTTCGGCGAGCGCGGCGACTTCGGCGTCGTTTCTAAGGAAACAGGGGATCCCGAATTCCTTGGAAAGGTCATTGGCCAAGTCGATGTCGTTGATCCCGATGTTCGCCATCTGGCAGATATAGCCATCGGGGGTAACGACGCCCGGGAGCCCGCCGGCGATCGCGACGACGTCCTTCCGGTCGGGGACCGCTTCTTTGATGATGCCCACGACGGAGGCAAAGAAGACTTCCTTCTCGCCGATTTTCGTCGGATGGATCAGGATTTTCTCGACTTCATAGTTCTCGTTGATCAGCGCCACCCTGGTGTTGGTGCCGCCGATATCGAGGGCAATCACTTTCTTCATTATTCAAGCTCCTTGACTGAGTTGACGTTGAGGATGCGGAGGAAATTGGTCTGGCCGGCGCCCGTCGGGGTGCCGCCGGTCAAAAGAATCGGCTCGCCGGCTTTGATATGGAGGGCGCGGGCGATCTTGAGCGCGAGGACTTCCATCTCTTCGACGAAGTCGGGCATCGGGGTCTTGATGAGCACCGAATAGACGCCCCATTGGGCGGCGGATTCCCTGGCGGTCTTCAGACGATTGGTGACCGAGACGATCGGGCAGATTGGGCGCGCCTTGGAGATGCGGATCGTCGATTTGCCGGTTTCGGTGAAGTTCACGATCAATTTGGCGCCGATCAGCATCGCCATGCGCACGGAGGCGTTGGCGATGGCATCGTTATTGGTGTGTTCGCTGGAAGCGAAGGATTCGTCGGCGAGGCGTTCGTAATCGAGGAGCTTCTCCTGCGAGGTGCTGATCTTGGTCATCATCTCGACGGCTTCGACCGGATATTTGCCGGAGGCGGTTTCCGCGGAGAGCATGATGCAATCGCTCGATTCGGCGATCGCGGTCGCGACGTCGCCCACCTCGGCGCGGGTCGGGCGCGGATGGGTGACCATTGAGTCGAGCATCTGAGTGGCGACGATGACGGGTTTGCCATAGACGCGGCAAAGCCGGATCATCCGCCTTTGGACGACCGGGACTTCCTCGGGCGGGATCTCCACGCCCAGATCGCCGCGGGCGACCATCGCGCCATCGGCGACTTTGATGATCTCTTCGAATTTCTCGACGCCTTCGGGATTCTCGATCTTCACGAAGATCGGCATATCGGGGCGGCCGTTTTTGGCGCAGATCTTCTTGAGGGCGAGGACATCCTCGGGCCGCCTCGTGAACGAGGCGAAGATCATATCGGCGCCGTGGGAGCAGCCAAAGGCGACGTCGGCGGCGTCTTTTTTGGAGATAAACGGCATCTGGAGTTTGCTCACCGGAGCGTTGATGCCTTTTTGGTCTTTGAGGACGTGGTTGTTCATCGCGACGACGAGCAGTTCTTTCTTGCTCGGGTCTTTGCCCGTAACCTTGAACTCAAGGTTCCCGTCATCGATCAAAAGGCGATCGCCGATATTGACGTCGTCGTACAGCCCCTTGTACGAGGTGGCGAATTTCGCTTTGTTGCCGAGGAAGGAAGCATCCATCGTGATGCGCATCTTCTGGTGCTCTTTGACCTCGATCTGGCCATTTTCCATATAGCCGGTGCGGATTTCGGGGCCTTTGGTATCCAAAGCCCACGGGAGATAGATTCCTTCTTCTTCCTGAAGGCGGTCGCGGATCGCGATCTTCTTCATGTGCTCTTCGTAGACGCCATGGCTGAAATTGATGCGCATGACGTTCATGCCGGCTTTATACAAAGCCAGCACGGATTCGTAGAGCATCTCCGCCATTTCGGAGAGGTTGAATTTCTCGGGCCGCGACATCGAGAGGGCTTCTTCGATCGGGCGATCGACGAGCTTATCTCCGCTTAAGCAGACGGCGATGCCGCCTTTGCCTTGCATGAGCGCATCCACGGCGTAGGCGCCTAAGATCGCGCCGAAGAGGCGGTCATAGGCGGTCGGGGAACCGCCGCGCTGGATTCGGCCGAGTACCTCGGCCTTGGCTTCGTAACGGGTATGTTTATCAATGGCTTCCGCCAAAGAATGGACGTTGATTTCCGGGAGCTTCTCGCTGACGAGGACCATCGTCTGCTTCTTCCCGAGCCCGCGCATCTTGTTGAGCATGCGGCAGATGTCTTCTTCGGTCATCAAGTGATCTTTGGTGATGATGGCATCCGCGCCGCAGGCGACGCCGGCCCACGTCGTGAGGTCGCCGCACTTATTGCCCATGATCTCGACGACGGTGCAGCGATGATGGGAGGAGCTGGTATCACGGAGGTGATCCAAGCACCAGATGATGGAGTTCAAGGCGGTGTCAAACCCAAGGGTTTGATCCGTGGAGGCGATGTCGTTATCGATCGTGCCGGGGATGCCGACGCAGTTGATGCCGAGCTTGGTTAAGCCGATGGCGCCGCGATAAGTGCCGTCGCCGCCGATGCAGACCAGGGCTTCGATGCCCATTTGCTTTAAGATTGTGGCGGCTTCTTTCCTCGTTTCGAGGAGTTTGAATTCGGGATAGCGGACGGTGCCGAGGATCGTGCCGCCACGGGTCTCGATTCCGCTGACCGAGGTCGGATCAAGGGGAACCATCCTGCGCTCGATGATGCCGCGATAGCCATCATAGAT
>CADCLZ010000014.1 GCA_902802365.1 uncultured Erysipelotrichaceae bacterium
GGGGATTGAAAATCATTCCTTCTTCTTTTTCTTTGATCTAATCGGAACCGCATAAGACCCCATCTGCCCCGCTTGGCTGAAGTCGCTGCACTTCGCCAATAACTCTTTCATAGAAAGTCCTTCGTCGCCCTTTTCCTGGGCGCGAGATTCTTCTGTTTTCATCTCACTCCCCCTCCTTCTTCCCAAATTGGAAGCCAAAGGATTCCTTATACAGCCGGTCCAAAAGCTTCTTGTCTTTCTTCCAGACCAGTTGAACGTAATTCTTCCGGAAGACTCCTAATGAGATCGGCCGCTTCTTCTTGCTGCCAAATAGATGCATTGGGACAAAGGCATCCTTCGCGAAGAAGGAATAACCTTCTTCGACGAAGAGAATCCAATATTTCGCCCCCGCATCAAATGCTCGATAAGAGAGCACGAAGGCATTGTCGTCAGGATAAGGATCAGGCTCCCCATGGATCTCGATTGCCCGTTCGTTCTCGTTGTCGATGACGAAATCCCCGAAGTCCCTTCCCACGGTGAAACCATCGTCGAAATACTCGCCCAATGCGCTCATCAAGTCGTATTCGTTATGGAAACGGAGGTCCTCCTCATTAAGGCCCTTCGTCTCTTCGTCCTCCCCATAAAGGCTGACGATAATCTGCATGCCCCCAACTTTGGGGGTCACTTTCTCTTCTTTCCTAAGGAAGAATGTGACGACGATCTCCTTGGCTTTGCTAGAATCCGGCGTCGTTTTGTACCCGAGTTGTTTCAGCTCTGCCAAGAACCGTTCCTCCCATTCGGACGGGCTCAGCTCTTCCTTCTTAGGCTCTTGATGCGGGGCGGGCGTGACAACGGGTTCGCCGATCCGATCTTCCATCTCAACGGGATGGAAGTCATCCGCCTCAAGGGCGGCCCTCGGCCGCTTTGTCCGGCTCTGGCCAGATGATTGCTTCCAAGACATGTTCTCTTTACCTCCTTATGTCCAAACCGCCACAAAGAGGGAAGAAAAAACCCATCGTTCCGATGGGCAGGCAAACTAATGATAACGCGTCCCATCGGTCAAGCTTTGGCACCAGCAGAAGGTATTCCTTCCAGGTTGCCGGCAGGTCATGGGGCTTGTCCCTCGCTGCACTCTTTATGGCCAGTTTATTATCGGTTTCGAAACCTTAGGATGTCAAGATGAAACAAGGCCTTTTCAAATAACAAAAAAAGATCCCCTTGGAAGGGGATCCTTCTTCGTCGTTATTTCTTTAAGAGCTTCCGGAACATCTCCACCACTTGCTCATGGGTCGCTTCCCTGGGATTGCCTGGGTAGCAGGCATCGTTAAGAGCATCCTTGGCAAGGCTATCCAGGTCTTCTTCCTTAATCGCTTCGCAGCAAGTCGGGATCCCGACATCCTCGGAGAGCTTCCTGACCGCGGCGATCGCCGCATCGCGGTACTCTTCTTGACCCATCTTCGAGGTATCGACCCCAAAGGCTTCGGCGATGCTCTTATATTTCTCCCCGGTCACGTCGCGGTTGAACTCCATCGAGATCGGGAGCAGCATCGCGCAGGCGACGCCATGGGGGACGTCATAATAGGCGGAGAGGGTATGGGCCATCGCATGGTCGATGCCCAAACCGACGTTGGAGAAGCCCATGCCGGCGATATATTGGGCAAGCGCCATCTTCTCCCTTCCCTCGGGCTCGTTTTTGACCGCGCCACGGAGGTTATGGGCGATCAACTCGATCGCCTTGATATGGAACATATCGCTCATCTCCCAAGCGGCTCTGGTCGTATAGCCTTCGATCGCGTGGGTGAGCGCGTCCATGCCGGTCGCGGCCGTCAATCCCTTGGGCATGGTCGCCATCATGTCGGGGTCCACCACCGCGACGATCGGCATATCGTGCGCGTCGACGCAGACGAACTTCCGCTTCTTCTCGACGTCGGTGATGACGTAATTGATCGTGACCTCCGCCGCGGTGCCCGCGGTGGTCGGGACGGCGATGATCGGCAGGCACGGCTTCTTGGTCGGGGCCACGCCTTCTAAGCTGCGGACATCGGCGAATTCGGGGTTGGTGATGATGATGCCGATCGCCTTGGAGGTGTCCATGCTCGATCCGCCGCCGATGGCGAGGATGACATCCGCCTTGGCCTTCTTGCAGGCCTCGACGCCATGCTGGACGTTCTCGATGGTCGGGTTCGGCTTGATGTCGGTATAGAGGCTATATTGGATCTTCGCTTCCTCCAAGAGGGTGAGGACTTTCGCGGTGACGCCGAACTTCACGAGGTCGGGGTCCGAGCACACCAAAACGTTTTGGAAACCCCTGCTCTTCAGCTCAGGAACGATGTTCTGGATCGCCCCATGGCCGTGGTAGGAGGTTTCATTCAGCATGAATCTGTTTGCCATAGTTGTCTTTTTTCTCCTTTATGGTTTCCGCCATTCTAACATAGCCCTCCGATGAAAAAGGGCAGGCGAGCGAAGGATGAAGAATAATCATCGAATCGTTCATCCTGGAAGCGATAATGCGCAAAAACGCTATTGGTTCCTCCAATAAAAAAGCCCCGTTTCCGGGGCTATTGGATGTAGGGATTATTGCTCGGCGTGTTGCTGGAAGAAGGGGCGGGCTCCGTGCTCGAAATGCTGAAGGGATCCTCGGAAGGTTTGGGTCAAAATGCAGCCAGAAAGGCTTGCCGCAAACAAAAATGGCAGGCTCAAGAGGCCCACGATCTTAAGTTTCTTTTCATAGGGAAACTCCTTTATGTTGCCTTTGGAATAGAAACCGTATGTTTCTTTGCGAAAGAATTGCACGCATAAGCGCACGATAGTTCAACAGAGATAATCCATTGTCGAAAAAGGGGAATCAAACCCCCTCACAATCATAGACCAAACCCATCTGGCGACGACATTCGTCCATGATCTTCATCACGTCCAACGTGCACGAAAGCGGGACCATCGGGCTTTCCTTCAGACCGCTTGCGATCTCTTTGGCGGCCACATTGAATTCATGGAGATATCCAGCTGGGCCTTGGAAGCGGATGCTCTTGCCCTGTTTCTTTTTCAAGGTCGCCCTGCCATTGCAATGCGGGCCCCAGATATGGAGCTTCGCTTTCTCGCCGACGAGCTTTAGCTGCTCCAAACCCTTGAAGTCGACGATCGAGGAAGTCAGGGTCACTTTGGTCGCTTCCATCCCGGGGAAGACCAGTTTGATGGTTTCCTTGAGGTCGATGCCATTCTTCAGGACCCCAACGCATTCGATGCTCTTCGGATAGCCGAAAAGACGATAGGCATAGGTGATCGGATACACCCCGATATCGAGCAATGCCCCGCCTGCTTTCTTCGGATCGGAGACCCTGGGGGCATAATGCTGGTTATTCATATTGAAGCTGATGAAGCAGGATTCGATCTTGCCGAATTCACCGTCTTCCACCCACTTCTTCACTTCGTTGGGCGCTTTGGCGAACCACGTCCACATCGCCTCGGCAAGATAGGTGTCATTCTCTTTGGACAAGCGGATGAGTTCCTCGCTTTGCTTGGCATTGACTGTGAAGGGCTTCTCCAACAAGGTCGGCTTCTTCAAAGACATCGCCAGTTTTCCGTATTCATAATGGCTATTATGGGGCGTGACGATATAGACCCCATCGACATTGGGGTCCTTCATCGCATCGGCGGCGTTGTCATAGGCCTTCCCGCCATATTTCTTCGCGAACTCCTCGCCTTTTTCAAACCGCCTGGTATAGACCGAGACGATCTCGTGGTCTTCCGAGGCAAGCAAAAGCTTGGCGACTTTCTTGGCCAAAGTGCCCGCGCCGATAAAGCACCAACGAAACGGCTTCATGCGAATATTTTAGATTAGCCGATTCGGAAAGAGAATAGATCGAGGGCGCCGCTGCCTTCGTATTCGAAGAACAATGGGGTGCATCCGGCAGCGATATGGAATGGCGCGGAGACCTTCTGGCGCTCTTCGCCTTCCACGGCGAGCGAGACGCTCGATAAGGGTTCTTTCTTCTGCCTTCCGTAGACGAGGATCCTGCCCTGGGCGTTCCCGCTTAGGAGGATCTCGATCTTCTTCTCATCGCCTTTGGCTGCGAAATACTTAAATCCCGCGACATCGCCGGAATGGAAGTTGGCGATATATTGGTCGGGGTTATCCTCGCGGTCTTTGCCGCTCTGGGTGAAATAGGGCCTCTTCCCTTTCGGGCCCTTGATCGGCATATAGAATTTTCCGCCTTCCGGGCAGGTGAGATTGCAGGCGATGGAGAAGCCATATTCCCCTTTTAGGGGAAGCGGCCCGCCATTAAGGCCGCAGGAAGTGACTTCGACCTGCTTGATCGAGCCATCTTCCTCGATCTTGATCTCTTCGACGCAGGCCTGACGAGAGAAACAATGACGATTGGTCTGGCGGTGATAGAAGATGTAATGCTTATCGTCGATCGTGAGGATCGAGCCATGGGTGTTCCCGGTGAAGTTCGAGGCGGATTTCACATCCTTATGCTCGCCTAAGCCGACATCGCCGATCGAGACGATCGTCCCGCCGAACTTGAAGTCGCGGTCCGGCTTATCGGAGATCGCGTAGCAAAGCTCATGGCCGAGGAAGGAAGAGTAGATGAAATAATACTTCCCATTGATCTTCCGCATCGAGGCGGCCTCGAAGAATTCGTGGCCTTCCCATTCGCTGCCTTTGCTGACGCGTTTGACTTTGCCGATGATGTTCGGCTCATCCTTGATCGTCAGCATATCCTTCTCCAAGCGGCAGACGGTTGCCCCTTCTTTGGACTGTTTGCCCATCGTGAACAAATAATGGACAGGCCCGAAGCCGGTATATAGATAAACGTTCTCCCCTTCGACGTAGACGCCGGGGTCGAAGGCGAAGCCATCGCCCTTCTTCCGGCCAAGCAACGTCCCATCCTTATGATGGACGTAGCCGAGGAACTGATAATGGCCGGCCGGGGTATCGCATACGGCGACGCCGATCCGGTTATGGTAGGCGACGAAATAATACATGTAGTATCTTCCATCGGGCCCTTGGCAGACATCGGGGGCGTATAAAGACTGTTTCCTGCCTTTATTATGGGGGTCATCGTCCTTCTTCCAGATGATCCCTTCATAACGCCAGGCGGAGAGGTCGCCCTTCGGGCAGCTCCAGCAGATGTAATCGTTGTAGCAGAAATCGTTCGCATTGAAGCAGTCGTGCGACCCATAGAGATAGACGCGGTCGCCGAAAAGATGCGGTTCGCCATCGGGCACATATTCGTAACTCGGCAGATAAGGATTGAAAACGAGGCTCATGGTGGGCTCCTTTTGCGGTCTTTGAGGATATTATGGGCCAACGGAGGCGAAAAAGGCTATTCCAGCACGAAAACTACCATTTATTTACCCAAAAAGGAAAAAGCCCTCCCGTTTTCGGGAAGGCTTTGCCTTGTTTCTTCGCTTAAAGGGCCTTCTGCCGAATCCCAAGATTCAGGAGGGCTTCCATGTCCTCGGGGCTGATTTCGAAGTCGACTTTCGCGTTGGCGACCAAATACTCTTTATGGGTGGTCTTTGGGAGCGAGACGCAGCCAAGCTGAAGGGTATAGGCGATCGCGAGCTGCGGCACGCTCACGCCGTATTTGGCGGCCATCCCCGCGAGGGCGTCGTTTTTCATGACTTTGCCGGTCCCTAATGGGGAATAGGCTTCGACGACGATGTTCTTCGCTTTGCAGTAATCGATGAGGTCTTTCGGGGTGTTGCCTGCGAAGACGCAGATCTGGTTGACGGCTGGGACGACGTCGCAGTTAGCGAGGATGTTATCGATATCGTGCTCGGAGAAGTTCGAGACGCCGATCGATTTGACCTTTCCTTCTTTGAGGGCGTCTTCCATCGCTTTATAGACTTCGACGTTCTTCTTGTCGTAGTTGAGGTTGGTGAACATCAAAGGCCAGGGGCGCGGGGCGTGGATCAAAATGAGGTCGAGGTATTCAAGGCCAAGGCGTTCAAGCGATTCATCGATCGATTTCTTGGCTTTCTCATAGCTCTTATATTCGGCGGGGATCTTCGTGGTAACGAAGATTTTCTCGCGTTCGATGCCCGAGAGGCGGAGGCCTTCCCCGGCTTCTTCCTCGTTGCGGTAAGCCGCGGCGTCATCGATATGGCGGTAGCCGACGTCGATGCCCTGCTTGACGACGCGGGAGGCGTCTTCCTTCTTAACCTGCCAAAGGCCGACGCCGAGCACCGGGATCTGGAGGCCGTTGTTCATGGTGATGGTTTCTTGGATCTTCATAGTATTCACCTCGTGTTATCAAGATTGTATCGAACTCTCGGAAAAGAAAAAGCGATAGGCGCCAAAACAAAGAAAAAAACCTCCAAAACGCGAGAGGCCCCTGAAATTTCATGTTGCTAATATTTTACCCCTAATTAAAAATGCTGGCAAATTTTTGAAGGGCCAATTTAAAAAAGGGAACGGATATCGCTCCCCTATGCCTTCACCAAGTATGCTCGCCGTCGGCGAAGAACTCGATCGAGAAGGTGCCCGGCCCGGTGTGGGTGCCGATCGTCGCGCCCGCCTTCACGTAGATGACTTCCTGGAAACCGGCTTCCAAAAGTTTTTCCTTCGCCAAGGCCACCGCTTCTTCCATCGGGGAAGTGCTGCTGACGAAGACCAAACGCTTATCCGCTTTATCGACATGGCTTAAGCGGTCCTCGATATAATCGCCGGTCCATTTCCTGAGGTTGCCGCGGAACTTCTTGGCCAGCTTGATCTCACCGCTTCTTAATTCGACTTCCGGACGGAGCCTAAGAAGGTTCGCGCCCAATAGGGCCAGCGCGTTGCAGCGCCCGCCTTTATAGAGGTAATTTACTTTCTCTAAGGTCGCCGTGGTCGAGATGGAGGGGGCTCTTTCTTGGAGCTTTTCGGCGATCTGTTGGGCGGATAATCCTTGTTTGACCAACGCCGCCCCATATAAAGCAAGCAGCAATTGACCGGTATGGAAGACCAAGGAATCGACGACATAGACCTTGCCGGGGAATTTCTCCGCGGCCGCGCAGGCGTTTTGATAAGCGGAGGAGCAGGCATGGCTCATCGAGACATGGACCACCGCATCATTTTCGGAAAGAAGCTTCGCGAAATGGGTCTCGAATTCATAGCAGTTGATCGCCGAGGTGCGCGGAAGCTTCCCGCTTTCTTCGACGAAGGCGAAAAGCTCTTCGAGGGATTCTTCCCCGTCTTTGAAGGTTTTGTCCCCTTTGATGATCGTGAAGGGGATGATGGAGAGATGATATTGCTCGGCGAGGTCTTTCGGGCAATCGGATGAGGATTCGACGGAGATGACGACTTTCATACAGTTTCCTTTGATTTTTTACAACGAGTTTATCTAGTAATTGAAACTATTTAGCCATATCCTAGGATGTTTGTGAACAAAAAAGCGGTCCCTTCGGCAGAGGCCGCTTTCATTTCCTTACTCTTCTTCGGCGGGAATCGCGTCGAATTTCTCTTTGAGCGAGGGCGAATTCTTCGTGAGCTTCTTGATCGTGAGCTCCTGAGCTTTGTCGTTGGCTAAGCGGAGGTTCCGGGAGCTCTTGGTGAGGTTCTCCTTCACCTTCTCGAGCCGAGCGATGCTCTTATCGATCTCCGCGATCGCCTCGGCAAACTGGTTGGTCGCGGTTTCGTAATTCTTCCCGAACGCAACCTTGAAGTCATCGAGGGCCTTGTCGAAGTTCGTGATGTCGATGTTCCGGCGCTTCTCGGCCTCTAGTTCGGCGAGGGCGAAGGCGTTGCGCTTATTCGCGTTATCGAGCAACGAGATCAACGGCAGGAAGAACTGCGGGCGGATCACATACATCTTCGGATAGCGATAGCTCACGTCGACGATCCCTTGGTTATAGAGCTCGGAATCCTTTTCGAGCATGCTCACGAGGACCGCGTATTCGCAGCCCTTCTTCTTGCGGTCTTTGTCGAGCTTCTCGAAGAAGTCCTCGTTCTTATGCTTGGTCGCGGTGACGTCGCTTTCGTTCTTCATCTCGAACTCGATGGAGATGTATTCGGTTTTGAATTCGTCATAGTTTTTGAAAACGAAGTCGCCTTTGCTCCCCTCCACCACTTCGTTGTCCTTCTCGAAGTAGGCGCGCGGATAGCTTTGCGCCCGGATCGCGTTGAACGAATTGAGGCAGTGCTGCTCCAAGGTCTCGCCCAAAAGCTTGACCGAGGTCTGGGCCTTGAGGTTCTTGTAGAACTCAATCTGCTCGTCTTTTTGCTTTAAGAGGGTGTTCTGCTCCTGCTTCAGGCGGAGGATCTCGTTCTCATTGCTTTCTTTCTGGCTCTTTAAATCGTTCTCCAGGTTGGCGAGGTCGATCTGAAGCTTCGTGGCTTTCTCTTTTTCTTTGCCGATCGCTTCATTGACGAGGAGCTGGGCGTTTTGCTCTTTGACTTTGACTTCGCCCTGGAGCTTGGCGATCTCGGCGTCTTTCTTGGAAAGCTCGACCTGAAGGCGATTGGCGTCTTCTTTCTTGATCGCGTCTAGCTGCTGCTTCAAAGAGAGGATTTCCTTTTCCGCGTCGTGGCTCTTCTTCTGGCTTTCGGCCTCCTGCTTGGCTTTTTCGGCCTCCAAGTGGCTTTTATACTTTTCCTCAATCGCCTTTTGGCGCGCTTCAAGCTCCTTGTTCAAGGTGGCGTCCCGCACCTGATTGACGATCTGGGCATAGTCGGATTCATCGACTTGGAAGGTTTTCCCGCAGTGCGGGCATTTGAGTTCGTTCATGGCTATCCTCCTTTCGGGAAAGAAAGTGGGCCGCTAGGCCCTTCTCTCCACTTGCTGAGGATATTATAAAGCAAGTTCCTTCGCCATGTTTCGCACTTTGCTATACTGTCCTAGAAAAGGAGGCATCGTCCGCTTGTGCTTTGTTTCTTTTCCCCGCTTGCCTATAATTAACCTGTTATGCGTAACGGGATCCTAGGATCCCAAATAGTAAAGGAACAATCACCATGAAGAATGCGATCGTCGGCCAATCGGGCGGCCCCACCCCGGTCATCAACGCCTCTCTTTCCGGCGTTTACGAAGCCTGCAAAAACGAAGGTATCAAAAAGGTCTATGGCATGAGCCACGGCATCGTCGGCCTCATGAAGGACGAACTCGTGGATCTTGGCCAATTCCTGACCAGCGATTTCCAGATCGAACTCTTGAAAAGGACCCCTTCCTCCTTCTTAGGCACCTGCCGTTATAAGCTCAAGGATTTCCTCGAAGACGATTCCGAATACAAGACGATCTTCGCCAACCTCGAAAAGCACGACATCGGCTACTTCTTCTATATCGGCGGCAACGACTCGATGGATACCATCGCCAAGCTCGCCACCTATGGCGCCGCCATCCATAGCCCGATCCGCTTCGTCGGCGTCCCGAAGACGATCGACAACGACCTCGCGATCACCGACCACTGCCCATCATGGGCAGGAACGCCGGATGGCTCACCGCCGCCAGCGCCCTCACCAAGCACGATGATTATGATGGCGTCGATCTGATCTGCCTCCCCGAGATCCCCTTCCACATGGACCGCTTCATCGCCAAGGTCAAGAAGATCCAAGAAAGCGATATCTCCACCGTCATCGCCGTCAGCGAAGGCGTCAAGCTCCCCGATGGCCGTTATGTCTGCGAGCTCGGCGAAGGCGCCACCTCCACCGATGCCTTCGGCCATAAGAACATGACCGGCACCGCCCGCGTCTTGGCCAATGAGGTCCAGAAGCAATTGGGCGTCCGCGCCCGCCCGGTCGAACTCAGCATCCTCCAGCGCTGCGCCGGCCACCTCACCAGCCGCATCGACATTGAGGAAGCCCACACCGTCGGCGGCGCCGCGGTCATCGCCGCGGTCAAAGGCGAATCCGGCCGCACCGTCATCCTCCGCCGCATCTCCAACAATCCTTATCAGATCGAGACCGCGCTCGCGCCTTCTTCCGAACTCGCCAACTTCGAGAAGAAAGTCCCGCTCGAATGGATCAACGAAGATCACACCAAGATGCTTCAGCCCTTCTTCGATTATGCTAGCCCGCTCATCCAGGGCGAATTCGAGCCCTTCTACGTGAACGGCTTGCCTTATCACCTCAGCTCGATCAAAGGGAAATAAAACCAAAACAAAAAAGGAGCCATTTGGCTCCTTTTCTTTTTTTCTTTATCGGTTTATCTCCGGGCAAGAAGACCGAAGATGCCGCCTAAGATCAGGAAGGGGTTATAGTCCAAGACACCGAGGATGATGAAGAGGACGTCCCAACCTTTGCTGGTCCCTTTCGCTTTCGCTTTGCGGATCATGAAGATCAAAAGGATCGCGACGAGGAAGCTGATGATATAGGCCACGAGGAACGGCGCGTTGGCGAACTCCTCGAAGTTCGGGACGTGGGCGAGGCCAAGGACATCGAGAACGATGAAGACGATCATCGCGACCGCCACCAAGTAATTGAAGATGTTCGCAATGGTGTACATCACTTTAGAAGCTTTTTCCATTTGTTTATCTCCTTTCGCGGGAAATTATAATCCATTCGGCATCTCAGGAAAGAAAAAAGACCCTATGGGGCCTCTATTTTTTATGTTTGCCCTCCAAAAAGAAGGGATCCATATAGGTGTTTTTCCTCAAAAAGCGAGGAACAGGCAAGTGAGGGCAAAACCAATCACGATGCCGATCGGGAACACCAAACTCCAGGTGCCGATCATCTTGCCCGCGACCCCCCATCTGACCTTGCGGAGGCCCTTGGTGGCCCCGCCGCCGATGATCGAGAGGGCTTTGACGGTGCCGGTGGAGACCGGAAGGCCTAAGAACGTGGCCAAGGCGATGCCGATGACCGAGGCGATGTCGGTGGCGAACGCCGCGTGGCGTTCCAAGCCATTGACCGACTTCCCCAACGTCTTGATGATCGAATAGCCGCCCATCAAGGAACCGATGCCCATCGTGAGGGCGACCGGCACATAGAAGAACCATAAGCCAAGCAGCGATTGGTCGACATTCATATTGCCCTGGCAGATCGCGGCGATCAGGATGTAGATACCGATGAATTTCGAGCCATCCTGGAAGCCGTGAGCAAAGCTCAATAACCCCGCGGAGACGATCTGGCCCTTCTTGAAGAAGCGGATCGCCTTGCCCCTGGTGGCCTTGGCGAAAATGATCTCGATGAGCTTGGTAAGGCCAAAGCCCATCAAGAAGCCGAAGATGATCGAGCCGAAGAAGCCGATCAAAACCTTGCCCCAGGATTCCCAGCCGACGAGGTCGAACGGCATCTGGCCATGCATCACGGCCACGCCGATGGCGGACCCGGTGATGCCGGCGATCAATTCATTCGATTCGGAAGCGGGAAGCGCGAACTTCAAAGAGAGCGAGCTCCAAACGATGACGGTGAATAGCCCAGCCGCGACGGCGGCGAGGGCATCTTGGATATATTCAGGGCTGGCTAGATCGAACTGCGCCAAAGCGGCGATGGTTTTCGGCAAAGACGAAGCGGCGGCGATCCATGCGCCGAGGGCGCCGATGAAGACAACGCCCAAAATGTTGCCGATCGCGCAGATGGCGATCGCCGGTTTCGGCCGCAATACCCGGGTGGTGACGCAGGTCGCGATCGAGTTCGGGCCGTCGGTCCATCCGTTTATGAAGCCGACCCCGAGCGCCCCGATCAGGGCGACGATCGCCCACGGGTATTGGCCCAGCAGTTGGAAAAAGCCGGAAATGCTCATAGATTCTTGAAGCTGATCGTCTGCATATAGCGGCAGACTTCGCGGCATTGATCGGAGATCGATTCCATCATCGAATAGATGGCCTCCGCCTTGTGGCGGACCCAGCCGTTCTGCTCTTCGACGTAGAGCCTGCGCATCAGGCTGATGTATTCCTCGTCGGAACGTTCTTCCAACTTCACCACTTCCTGGATATAGGGGGCGAGTTTGGCGGGATCTTCAAATTCAGGGAAGTGCGAGAGGCACTCTTCGGTCTTCTTGACGCATTCAAGGGTGAGTTCCATAAATGGAACGGTGTCGGGCGGGAGTTCTTGGTAGTTATAGATATAGAGCTTCAAAGAGATCTCTTCGATCGCGTCGGTGACGTCGTCGATCTGCTTGAGGAGGTTCATGATGTCCTCGCGGTCGATCGGGGTCATGAATTCCTTCATGAGTTTCTCGGTGACCTCGTGCTTTTTGTTGTCGGCCTGATGCTCGACTTCATGGACGCGGCTTTTCATGTCCTCTTCCTTGCCGGTCTCGAAGTTCCGCAGATAATCGAGGACCATCTCGGCGCAGATCACCGAATAATGGCAAAGCTCAGGGAAGGAAGCGAAATAATAATTCGTCTTCTTCTCTTTCTTGAATAAGCCCATAAGATGCCTCCCGTCTTTCCGTTATTTTGCGGCAGCAGGCGCGCATACACAACCCTTAAAGCGCTTCCCCATCGGATTTTCGGCGCCTTTTTCTCGTATATTTTCCCGCGCGTGTTATCCTAACCGCCGAAAGGAAAAACATCATGAGCAACAAAAACTGGGAAGCCCTGCTTCCGTATCTACGGCGCGAACGCGATCTCTTCCAACTCCAGGAGATCCTCAATTACGATATCGCCACCACCACCCCGGAGAAGGAGATTGAGCGCGAGTCGCTGCTTCTCGCCGATCTTTCCAACCAAAGCGCCGCCCTCAAGAAGGAAGAAGGCTTCATCAAGGCCTTGGACGCGGTCCTCGCCGACGATTCCTTGACCCCGATGCAGCATAAGGTCGCCTTCCTCGAACGCGAGCAGACCAAGCTCTTCGAGAAAATGCCCTTGGAGGAATACGCCGAATACGCCAGGCTCCTTCAGAAATCCAACGAGACGTGGCGGAAATACAAGTTAGAGAACAACTTCGCCGCCTGGCTCCCGCATTGGGAGAAGATGGTCGAAGCCCATAAGAAGTTCCTCGCCTACCAAAAGAAAGACGGCATGAGCCTTTACGAAGTGGGGATCGACCTCTTCGAAAAAGGGATGAACGAGAAGAAACTCGATGAGGTCTTCGGCCCCTTAAAGGAATTCCTGATCAAAAAGATCCCCGAAGTCCTCAAGAAAGAAGAGAAGATCGCCTATCCGAAGATCAACCCCGTCGATGCGCTCACGCAGTCGAGGATCAACGCCCGGTTGCTTGCTTTGATCAATTACGACATGGAGAAAGGCGCGGTCCGCGAGTCCGAGCACCCCTTCAGCGACTTCGTCGGGCGTAATGACTCGAGGATGACCACCCATTATTACGAGGAAGATTGGCGGAGATCCTGCTTCTCGATCCTCCATGAAGGCGGTCACTGCCTCGAATTCCAGAATTGGAGCGAGGAACAATTCGCCAACTTCGCCGACGGCATCGCCACCTCCGCGGTCTATGAGACCCACTCCCGCTTCTACGAGAACATCATCGGGCGGAGCAAAGAATTCGTCCCCCACTTCAAGAAAGCGGCGGCAGAGACCCTCGATCCCTCGATCGCTTCTTGGAGCGATGAGGACTTCTACCATTCGATCAACGAAGTCCGGCCGATCATGAACCGCTGCGACTCCGACGAACTCACCTATTGCCTCCACATCATCATCCGCTACGAGATCGAGCGCGAATTGATCAACGGCAACATCGCCTGCAAAGACGTCCCCTCCCTCTGGAACAAGAAGTACAAGGAATACCTCGGGGTCGAGGTCACAAGCGACCGGGAAGGCTGCATGCAAGACGTTCATTGGAGCCAGGGAAGCTTCGGCTATTTCCCAAGCTACGCCTTGGGCAACATGTATGGCGCCCAAATCCTGAAGACCATCGAAAAAGACATCCCCTTCTATGAACTGATCGCCAGCGGCGACCTCTCCAAGATCCTCCAATGGTTCAAGGAGCATGATTACTGCAACGACTGGATGAATCCTGAGGATTGGATCAAAGCCGTCACCGGCGAGCCCCTCAATCCACGCTATTACATCGATTACCTTGATTCGAAATTCTAAGGGAAAACGCCTCGTGAAGAACGGGGCGTTTTTCATCGGATGTCCAGCTTCTGGTATGCAAATCTTTTAGGCGTTTTTGTTAATAACTTTTGCCGTAACCACATCAATAATTTTTGTATGGAAAAGGATGCTTTCTCTCATCTATTGCTCGATTACATGAGCAAGAACAATCTCGATAAGAAGCAGTTCGCCAAAATGCTCGACATCAGCAGGCAGACCTTGGACAACTGGCTGAATCGGGATAATGCGACCGTCGTTACTATGCTCCATATCATGGAGGTCATTGAAGCCGATGCCAGCGAGCTGATGAGCGGAACCGACATCGTGATTCCCCAAAGCCTGGCGAAACGCCTCACACGCGAAGACCGTTTCGAATTGGTGCGCCTCGCGAGGCTTTTGGCGAACAAGAATTCCTAAGTCGTCCGTCGCCCTGGGAAAAGGGAAGGAATCCCTTTTTCGAGAAAAGGAAAGCGGCCGCTCGCCCTGGCTTCTTTCGGTTTGAGTAAGAGGGGCTCCCGGCCGCTTTCGCTGATTAAGGTTAGGCGTTGTATGTCTTAAGGTGCTTGACGAGAGGACGCATCGTCTTCTCGAGGACGCCTTCGTCGAACGGCGATTTCATGCCATCCTTCTTGACCAAAGTGACGAATGGGTATTTGCCGCCCATCTTGCAGAGTTTGACGTAACGCTTCCACGCAAGCGCGTGGTTCTTGCGATCCAGGTTGAAGAACTGGAACGCCATCACCTGCGCCAAGGTGTAATCGATGTAATAGAACGGGCTCTCGAAGATATGGCTCTGCATCAGCCAGCGATGGCCGCTCGCCATATATTCGCAACCCTCATAGGCTTTGACCTTGTAAGGGGTGTATTTCTCTTCGAGGCGATGCCATTCGGCGTCCCTTTCCGCCGGGGTGGCGTTCGGGTTTTCATAGACCCAATGCTGGAATTCGTCGACCGTGACGCCATAGGGCAGGAAGATGATCGAATCCTCGAGGTGGACCTTGCAGTATTTCACCGGGTCATCGAAGAAAAGATGCATCCAGGGCTCGGCGAAGAACTCCATCGACATCGAATCGATCTCCGCGGATTCCATCGTCGGGGAACGGTATTCGGGGATTTTGATGTCCTTGGCCATGAACGCCTGGAAGGAATGGCCGAACTCGTGGGTTAAGACATCGACGTCGCCGGCGGTGCCGTTGAAGTTGGAGAAGATAAAGGCGGTCTGATACACCGGGAAGTAGGTCATATAGCCGCCGGTCTGCTTGCCGGCTTTGGCTTCGAGGTCGAGGACATGATGGTCGGCCATGAAGCGGAAATAATGGCTGGTTTCCGGCGAAAGCTCGTCGTACATCTTCTTCGCGGCTTCGACTTTCTCCGCGGTGGTGCCTTTGGGCTCGGGGTTGCCGTCTTTGAAGGCGAGGGCCAGATCGTAGACCTTCGGGTTCTTGAGGCCGCATCTCTTATAACGGTCTTTGATGATCTTCTCGACGACCGGGGTGACCGAGGTACGGATCTGCTCGCGGTAGGAAGCGACCATCTCCGGGGTGTAGTCATAACGGGACATGCGGATATAACCGAGCTCGACGTAGTTCTTGAAGCCGAGCTTTTTGGCCATTGCATCGCGGATGTGGACGAGTTCGTCGTAGATCTTCTCCGCCTCATCCTTAATGTGCTCATCGAGGTAGGAATAATAGGCTTCTGCGGCCTCTTTGCGGGTTTCGCGGTCGAGGTCTTGCATGAATTTGCCCATCTGCGGGGCGTTATAGGTCTCGCCGCGGAAGGGGATCTTGCAGGAGGCGATGAGGGCGCCGTACTTCATGCCGAGCTCCGCTTCTTTCTGGAGTTCGGGGATGATCGCGGGCGAGAAGCTCTTCAATTGATACTCGATCATCTGGAAATAGAAGGCGCCGAGCTTCTTCTCGAGGAATGCGCGGTGCGGGCTATCCTTCAAAGCGATGTTGAATAGCTGTGCGCTTTGCTGGAGGTAGGGGCTTTCCTGATTGAGTTTGTCCATCGCCTTCTTGTACTTGGGGTTGGTGGTCTCGATCGAATAAAGGACCGAGATATGGGTGAATTCGTTCTCGACGGTTTGGTAAAGCTTCGCGCACTTCTTCCAAGCCTTGAACGCTTCCTCGCCGGTCTTCGCGTTTTTGAGCTCTTCGGTGTTCGTGATGTTCATGTCTGCCATGGGGATCACTTTCCTTTCAGATATTCGATGAGGTCTTTGACGTTCTGCACTGCGTGCGATCTAAATTCAGCATCGCGCTGAAGGTCTTTGATCCGGGAAATGAGGCTCTTGGCCTCGGTGCGTGAATAGCCGGCATCGCGCAGGCTCTCCTCCACGTCCTGGATCGTCGCCAGATTTTTGACGCCGGTCACTCGCGCGGCGTCGTTGGCCGGGAAGGTCACAAGCGACACTTCCCAGAGGTCGATTTCTTTCAGACGGCGGACGGAGCGTTTTGCATTTTCGTCGCCATCCCGTGGATCTTTATCGTATTCCCATTTGACGGGCACGTAGCCGATCGACAGACCGCTGATGGCGCCGGCTTTGAGCAGTTCGCGCGCTTCAGAGGCGCGGGCTACTTTGCCGACGAGCAGGCGGCCGCGCATGAGCAGGCCGTGTTCGTCTTCCTTGATGTCTTCCCACACGCCGATGGGCTGCGAGCTGTCGTGCTGCCACAGCAGGGCGGGCTTTTTCTTCTCGAGCGACTTGGCGAAGGCGCCGCTCT
>CADCLZ010000015.1 GCA_902802365.1 uncultured Erysipelotrichaceae bacterium
GCGCCAGCAAAGAAATCTATGCTGCCGCCAAGAGTGGTGAGCCCGATCCGAATAGCAACCTCGCTCTCCGTTCCGCGATCGAAAAGTATCGTAAGACCTGCCCGAAAGACGTCATCGAGCGGGCGATCGAAAAGGCCAAAGGCGGCGACACCGTCAGCTACATCCCCGGCCGTTATGAATTCTTCGGACCTGGCAATAGCTACGTCATCATCGACACCTTGACCGACAACGTGAACCGCGCCTTCGTCGGCGTGCGCACGATCGTCACCCGTAAGGGTGGCCACCTTGGCACCGTCAATTACAACTTCCAGTACATGGGGATCATCGACTTCAAAGGCGAGAACCGCGACGAAGTCGAAGAGAACCTTATCCTCAATGACGTCGACGTCCAATCCGTCGACCTCGAAGAGGGCGAAATCGAAATCCGGGTCACCCCGAGCGACCTCGATAAGGCGAAGCAAGTCCTTAACGATATGGGCATCACCGACTTCGATACCTGCGAAGCGACGATGGTTCCGAACGAATACATCACCCTCGAGGGCGAAGATCTCCAGCATTTCAAGGATATGCTCGATCAGCTCGATGAATCCGAAGACGTCCAAGCCGTTTATCACAACGTCGAAAACGCCTAATCTAAGAAAAAAGAAGCGCGCACCTGCGAGTGCGCGTTTTCTTTATCGGTAGAGGGCTTCCGCCAGGCGGAGGGCGTCTTCCGCATGGAAGGCGGAGGCATAGGCTTCGAGTTTTTCTTGGTCGGGATTCTTATTGAAACCATTTTGGAGGGCGAGCTTCAGCTCTTGTTTGCTATATAGCTCTGGGTGACGGATCACATCGAGCAAAGTCCGTTCCAAGTCGAAGCAGGGGACCAAGTTGTCTTTCTCGGTGACGACCAGGGCCTGGCCCAGACCATATTCTTTGATGCCGACGTGCCGGCATTTCGCTCCAACGATCCCCTTCGTCATATAGCCAGTAGGCAAATAAATCATCAATGGGTCTCCTGTTTCGGGGAGAAGGCCCCAGAGAATCGCCGCGCTTTTTAAGGCGATCAATGCCCGCTTATAGGTGTGGTGGAGGAGATAATAGGGGTCCTTTTCATACCCCTTCCTTAGATATAATCCTTTCCCAACACGGAGAAATACCCCATCTTCCACAGCCAAAGATAAGTAGGTCCGCTCAATCGAATGAAGCTTCAAATCATCCATTGAGACATAGCCGTCGTTGTTTTCGGAAATCTCCAATAAGCGAGCCAGTTTCTTTTTTTCCACGCAACGATTATATAAAAGCGTTGTTTCTATGTAAATTATTGTTTGAAAATTGTTTTGACATCGAAACTTTCCCTAAGGATAATACGCCTTGGCTAGAGGGATAAATCCCCTCTACATTGATAGAAAGGCAAAAGAAAATGCAGCGTCAAACCCCAATGGCGAATCCGCAGACCGTCCAGAAGAACTGGTATGTCGTCGATGCGACTGACATCCCCCTCGGACGCCTTGCTTCCAAGATCGCCGTCATCCTCATGGGCAAGAACAAGCCCTCGTACACCCCGCATGTCGATTGCGGAGACTACGTCATCGTCATCAACGCCGCCAAGGTGAAGCTCACCGGCGATGCGGAACACAAGAAGAACTACTACAACGTCAGCATGTACAACGGCGGCCTCCGCACCCGTTCCTCTGGCGTCATGGCCCGCGAGTTCCCCGAAGAAATGGTGGAGCGCGCCGTTTGGGGCATGATCCCGAAAGGACGCCTCGGCCGTCAGATCTACAAAAAGCTCTTCGTCTACAAGGATGAGAAGCATGAGCAGGAAGCTCAGAAGCCCGTCGTCCTTGATCTCAAGAAATAAGGAGAAGAACCATGGCTAAGAATGAAGTGAAATATTATGGCACTGGCCGTCGTAAGAGCTCCGTCGCCCGCGTTTATGTGAGCGCTGGCAAAGGCAACATCACGGTCAACGGCAGGGATGTCGACGAATACATGCCCTACGCCACCCTCGTCCAGAACCTCAAGCAGCCCTTGACCATCCTCGGCGCCGAAGGACGCTTCGATGTCAGCTGCAACGTCTGCGGCGGTGGATTCACCGGTCAAGCCGAAGCGATCCGCCTCGGCCTCGCCCGCGCCCTCTTGGAAGCCGGCGAAGACCGCAAAGCGCTCAAAGTCGCTGGCATGCTCACCCGCAACGCCCGCAGCAAAGAACGTAAGAAATACGGTCTCAAAGGTGCCCGTCGCGCTCCGCAGTTCAGCAAGCGTTAATCGACACTTTGCAAAGCAAAGCCCAACCCAGAAAGTTGGGCTTTTTTCTTCTTGCTAGGGAAAACCCTTTGTTATATATTATTAGGGCACTTTGCAGTGCATGGGCCTTTAGCTCAGTTGGTTAGAGCGTGCGCTTGATAAGCGCAAGGTCGGTGGTTCGAGCCCACTAAGGCCCACCAGCAAAGAAAAGAAAACGGACCGCATAAGCGATCCGTTTTTTCATGCGTTTGGATCATATTTTTGGAAGTCTAGTTCATCTATGGCGTAATCAAAGACGATCGAATACCCTGTGATTTCAACCAATAGGTATCCTTCGGGGAGAATATCGGTATCGCAGACGGTGACCCATGTGCCTTTTTTGATGAACGCGGTTCCTTCTGATGATTCAAACTTCTTATCTATTTTTGTTTTGGCAGTCATGCCCATTTTCACTCTTTCCATGTTTTGTCTCCTCTTGGAATTAAAGTTACAAATCTTAATGTCAAATTCTTTTCTAAAACCCAAACGGTTGTTACAAGTTTCCCTTGTATACGGGTTTTTGCTTTGCACATAAAGCATCCAAATGAGAAGCGGACATATTTCAAGGAATCGATTTGCACCCCCTTAAAAATTTCGTCAAACAATTTCTCCGAATTAAGTCTAGTGTACCCTAGCCGGTTTAGGAACACAGATTTGTCGTCTTTCTCCTTGAAAGGGAGCAGATAGTCTATTTTTGATTTTCTGCAGATCAGGGCTTTGATGCTGCCTTTTATTGCGTTTAAAAAATCTCGGCAATATTCCTCATCATGAACGTTTTGGATAGGGAAGTGGAAAGGCCATGGCGCCTTTTCGCCCAAAATCTGATACACATAAAGTGCAACGCGGTCATTTTTCAACATCCTATTTGACTCTTCTTCGGTGTATTGACCGTTCCTTTCTTCATAGAGCTGCATGTGGCCTCCACCACCGGGTTTGTATGGCATATTGTCACCTCCTATTTGCCTGGCTTCATTATTGGCGGTAGCCCTAGACGAAATGTAGTGAAGCGTTTATCATATGAAGGTGCAAAAGTTTGCACTTTTTGGTAAGAGCATGATTGATATTGAAGAAACTAAGGCAACTATCGCCAAACAGCTGAAACATCTTCGCAAGGATGTTTTTCACGAGACCCAAGAGCAAGTCATTGCCGAGATAGACGAAAAGAATCTCAGCCTTAGAGCTTACAAAGCCTATGAAAAAGGGACCGAGGGCAGTCTTCCGTCGCTTGAAAAGCTTTTGCATTTATCAAAGCACTTTAAAGTTCCGCTTGATACTTTGGTAACTGGTCGTTCATTTACAGATGACGACGAATTGACGTGGGAGGCTTCTCTAAAGAGATTAAGCAGGCTTCTATTCTCGAGCGTTTTAATGGTGGGAAAGTTTTCAGACCAAGAACAGAACGAAACTAACCCCGCAGGGCCAAAATATTATCTTGTGCCAATCGACAAAGAAACGGAGATCTATTTAGATCGAATTAGCGAGTTTTGTAAGACAAAGAATTTAAATTTTTATAGAAAAAATAAAGGAGTGTATTTCACCCCATATGATTTCGATTCCTGTATCAAAGATCTTGCCGAGGACAAAGAATCCTTGGAACCATCTTTTAAAAGACATGAGCACGTCATTAATGCATATGGTTTGGCGCCTGAGTCTTATCTCGAGGCGCGTCAAAGAGCCTTGGGAGTGAAGAAAAAATAGAGTTATTGCCTCCCAATAGCAAAGCGTGCGAATAAAGGCTCTAGGAGAGCCCACTAAGGCCCACCAGCAAAGAGAATGATCCGGATCGAATGAACCGGATTTTTTCTTTTTTCTGCCCAAAACCCGATTTCAAAGACTATTAAATGGTGGAGGTGATTCTTCGCATATGATATCATATGGATATGAGGCGCTGCCACGGACAACCAGGATTCAATCAGGCCGATTACATCGCGGACTATAACAAGAAGAATTACAAGATGTATCAGTTCCGCGTGAGGCGGGACAACGAATCTTTGATTCGCTTTTTGGACCAAACCAAGGATCGGAATCGCTTCATCGTGGATTCTCTTTTACGCTCCAATGTTTTGACGATCAAGACAATCAAGGAAAAAATCAAGCCGGTGATGGAAAAACGCGGGATTCGGGAGATCTATTTATTTGGTTCTTACGCCAGGGGAGAGGCCTACAATGAAAGCGATGTCGATATCCTCTGCGAAAAAGGAAACATCAAGAGCCTCTTTGAACAAGCCGCCCTCCTAAGGGAATTAAAAGACGCTTTAGGAAAGGAAATCGATTTGGTTTTCCTTACGTCCGAAATGGACGAAGGGTTTAGAAGAAATATTGAGAAGGACAAAATCAGGATATGCTAAGCGAAAAAGAAAAGAACATTCTGAACAAAATCGTCGGTTATTCTCGGCGGATCGAAGAAAAGATGAAAGAGGTCTCATTCAGCTCCTTTGAATCCGACCTCGATACTCGGGAAATCATTTGTTTCAACCTCTTTCAAATCGGCGAGCTCTGCGAACGATTGGATGATTCCTTTGCCCAATCTTACCCGGCACTTCCGTGGAAAGATATCAAAGGGATGCGTGATGTTATTGGGCACGGATATGGGACAATCGATGTCAAAACGGTGTATGGGACAGTTATTTCTGATATTCCAGAATTGAGGCGCTATTGCGAAGAAATCCTTAAATAGAGCCCGCTTTTTTGGAGATATTATAAATAAAATATAATCATGCCGATGCGAAGAACACGATTCCAAAGAAGGCAAGAAGGGCCCTTATTCTTCGTTAGTTAAAAAGCAAGTGACGATCAACCTCGGCCAAATGGCGATCGATTATCTCAAAGCGCAATCGGAAGAAGTGGGGGGATCCCCTATCAAATGCTGATCAATCTATATTCGCATGACTACGCATCCAAAAAGAAGAAGCTCGACCTTTCTTGGAAATGAAGCGTCCTGAGGACGAACCTTTTTCTTCAAAAGGGACTTGGTAGTGGGTATAATCCTTTGCGCTGGGTGCTTAGCTCAGGGGGAGAGCGCTTCCTTCACACGGAAGAGGTCGTGGGTTCGATCCCCGCAGCACCCACCAGCACGAAAGATGGATTGGCTTGGCCAATCTTTTCTTTTAGCTCTCTTCCCGCGGTGGTAAAATCACCTCGCCTTAATGGCGATGCCGCCTTAGCTCAATTGGCAGAGCAACTGATTTGTAATCAGTAGGTTGCTGGTTCGATTCCGGCAGGCGGCACCAGTTTGGTAACAAGTAGAAGTTTCTTCTACTTTTTTGATTGATTACTGCATAATATCGAACTGAGGTAGCTATGATGAAAAAAATATTCGCTTCATTGTTGTTAGGAATACTCGGATTGTCTTTAACCGGTTGCACGCGCTACGGCACATATCAAGATGCGGACAAATATCTAATGGGCAATCAAACCTATAGCGAAAGCATCGCTTCTTTGGACATCGATTGGGTCAGCGGGAGTTTAACTCTCGTGGAAGATGCCAATATTCAAGGGGTGAAAGTTGAAGAAGAAACCACCTTTACGGATGAAAAAGAACTCGTTCATTCTTATTTGAATAATGGCGAATTGAAAATCAAATTCTTCGCCTCCGGGCATGTCAGAAACGATTTTGCGCCGTTTAAAAAAGACTTAACGATTACTTATCATCCAGGGCTGAATGATCTCGACATCGATCTGACAAGCGGCACTTTTAAAGCCGAGACTTTGACCTCCGATAAAGTGGGGATTCATTTTACTTCCGGCTCTGCCGATATCGGCACAATCGCCGCCAATGAGGTCAATGTTTCTCTGACAAGCGGCGATTTTGCCGCCAATCATGTTTCCGCCACCCGCTTTGATTCTGATATGACCAGCGGCTCGATGAACATTGGCTTTGATAGCGTCAATAAAGCATCCTTTGATCTTACGAGCGGCAACATCGATATGGCTCTTCCTGCCAATGGAGGGAAAGTTAAAATTCACAAGACCTCCGGCAGCGTCAATACCGTTAGAGAATGCTCCGTCAATAATGACATCTACAGCTTTGGCGAAGGCACCGCTGACATCGAAGTCGAAATGACGAGCGGCAGATTAACGATTCGATAAGAGGCTATTCGATTCTGGCGGGCGACATCGACGATCGGGAAATCTTCCTAAAAGGGATAGACCATTCCTACGATTACGAGGAAATCGCGGGATAATCTCCCTTGTTCGCGAACCTCATAGAATAAGAAAACGCACGGCGGCAAACCGTGCGTTCTTTCTTTTGGGCGCTTTTATTTCCTGCGGATCAAGATGCCTTTGATCAACGCGACCAAGGAAACGATCGCCGGGGTGAAGACGACGAGCATCGTCGCGATGTTGACGCTGGCGGCAAAGGCCACGGGCAACAACCCAAAGCCGATGTTCGATGGGCCATCGAGATTGAGGCCGAGTGAGACGAAGTAGAGGACGTCGACGAGGACGCTCCAGGCGAGGCCGCAGATTGCCAAAGGCAATAACACCTCTTTCTTCTTCTCTTCTTTGAGCTCGTTGTAATAGAACTCCCAGATCGCCAAGGAGAGGGAGGCGGTGAGGAAAACGAGCAGTAAGCAGACGCTATAGAAAGCATAGCTGTGGGCGAAATCGATGATGAAGAGGCCGAACAAGAAGGCCGCGCAGCTATAAAGGGCGATCAAGAACCAGATGCCGACGCCAAAGCAATAGACGAAGCGCGCCTTTTTGACGATTGGGGTGCGGCTTGGGACGAGATAGGGATGCTTTTCTTGCCATTTGGCTAGATAGAGCAAAGTGAAGACGCCGAGCGCGACATATAGAAGCGAGTAGAGGACGCTATCCAAAGGATAGATCGCCGAGGGGCTTCCCTCCACGAGCGAGAGATATAAGCCGGCGAAGCGGCCGATGAGGACATAGAGGATATTGATCCCGGCGAAGGCCAAGATGACGATCGCGTCTTTCTTGATCGAACGGAGCCTCCTTTCCGGGTCGTTCCGGAAGGAAGCCTGGAGCAATAGAAGCGTCCAGATGCCCATCAAGGCGGTGAGGATCAAGGGGAGCGAACGGATCAGGTCTTTGATCGCGACGTCGGGGGAGCCGCTCACGATGGAGCCGATCGCGTCGACGAAACCATAAAAGGCATTGAAGAAGGTGAATGCGGAGAGGAGGAAGAAGACGATGAGGGCGAGGGAGAGGAAAAGCGATTGCCCCTTTTGCTTCTGGTCCATCGTGGAAATTAGGAAGCTATCTTTCGCCAAGAAGTTTTTCATTAATACGTGACCCATCTAATGAAATCTTCATTAGCCCTTTCGTTGAGATAAAGATGCTCGAGGTCGAAGTCTCCCCCTTCGTTCTTCAAGCTGACCAAAGAGGCGCCGATCAGGTCGAAATCCTCATGGATATTGACCGAATCCATGCCTTTTTGCATATCGGGATCCTCGCTGTCTTTTTTGATATGCGCGTAATAGAGCTCGCCGCCGGTTTTGACCCCGAGGCCGATCGTGACTTTATGGCCGTTATCAAAGGGATAATCGACCGTCCAGTCGACGTTATGGGCGTGGCCCATGAACGCGGCTTTGAGGTTATGCTGGCTGGCGACATCGAGGAAATCCGAGGCATATTCCTCGCCGCCGTTATCGCCAAAGCCTTCCAGTTTGAAGAAGCGGTTCTTATAGGTCGCGCCTTCGGAAACGTCTTCCCAGGCCTTGCGGTTTTCGTCCTGCGGGATGTGGTAATAAGCGATACCAGGGACCGTGTCGCCGACTTTCTCGTGCTCTTTCAGCCACCAAGCGGTCTGATCCTTCCGGATATAGTCATAATCGCGGAAGGGCGAGAGGGCGGTCTCGGAGAAGCTCGCGCCGGAATCGAGGTTGGCGATCTGCCATTTGGTCTGGCCACCCGATTTGAGGTTGATCACGAAATTGCTCCGTCCATAGAGATCATCGTTGGGATCGATATGGATCGAATGGGGCGCTTCGGCGAAGCGCTTCGAGAGCAGATTGGGGTTATAGAGGCAGTGGTGGTCGTGGTTGCCCCAGATGGTTGCGTAGCGGAAGTCATATTGACTCGCTTTCTTCTCGATAAAATCGAGGAAGGTATCGATGTGGTAGGAGTTGGCGAGCATGAAGAGGTCGCCGGTTAACTCCACCAGGTCGATCTTGCCCGCGTGGCGGGCGGCTTCATCGATCACTTTTTCGAGATAGATCTTCGAAGCCATCGTGGATGAGTTGTTGTTCCAATGGATGTCGGTCAGCTGGAGGATGTTGAAGCCGTCGCGATACGTCATTTCATAGACGTAATCGTCGAGGTGCTCCTCATACTTGATCACCTCGCCGCAGCTGGCGAGGACCATCGGAATGAAGGACAACAACACGAGAGGAAGCTTGTTTTTCATCGTTTTGGTTCCATTCCTTGCTTTCGGGTCCCATTATACGAGGAAGATTCGGAAAAGTAATAAGAAGTACTGCTTCATCTAGTGGAAGCTTCTAGGTGGTTTTATGAAGAAACCCCCGGAATTTGTGAACGCTTTCAGAAAATTTTTCGCTTGACCTCCTTCAAGAAAAGACTAAACTCTTCCGACTTCCCGAAAGGGGAGAAAAGAAAGGAGGTTTCGCAAGATGGAAAATGGATTCGATGCTAACAGGGATTTCCTTCAGGAAGACTCTGACAACCATAACGCTTTTCTAAGGGATGATTTCCGAGAGAGTGAACTACTTGAGGAAGTCTCCTACGCCTGCTTGTCGGGCATTGCCATGGGTTGGGAAAACTGACCCGTGAACCAAAAAAGAAGACCCGGGATCCCTTTGGGGCCCCGGGTTTTTTCTTCTAGAAAGAGCAATCTGGCGTATTGGAACGAAAAAGGGAAGCCGATGCCGGTTTCCCTTTAGGAAGCCTGAACTTCTTCGTCGCGATACTCGATCGCGACTTTCTTGAAGTCGTCGAAGCGCTTGATGAAGGCATCCACCGCGCGCGGGGCGAACTGGGTGCCCCTTCCTTTGACGATCTCTTGGTAGGCATCCTCGAAGGTCCATCCCGGTTTATAGGAACGCCTGGAGACCAAGGCATCGAAGACGTCGGCGACGCTGCTGATCTCCAACGTTCATGATGGCAACCGGCGATCTTCGCGCCGATCTGCATGATCTCCCCAGGGGAGTTCTTCAGGAGGTCTTCGCCGTATTTGACGTGGGTCCTCATGACGCCGTATTCCTCATCGGTCAATTTGCCCGGCTTATCGAGGATCGAGTTCGGGATCATGATCTTGCCGACGTCATGAAGCATCGAGGCGATCTTGATGTCGTGGACCTCGGATTCGCTATAGCCCATTTCTTCGGCCAAGATGCCGGTGTATTCGGAAACGCGCTTGACGTGATGGCCCGATTGGCCGGATTTGGCTTCGAGGATCTCCGCGAAGGTCCGCGAGATGCCGTCTTGGGTGATGACCATATCCTCCAGGGTCTTCTTGACCTCGCCTTCCATCTTGTTGAAGGAAGTGGCGAGTTCGGAGAGCTCGTCGCCGGAATGGTCTTCGATCTCCGAATCATAGTCGCCGGCGGCGACGCGCTCCGCCCCTTCTTTGAGGCGGTTGATGCGGCCGGCGAAGCTCCGCATGAACAAGGCGGCGATCAACGAGGTCACCAAGAAGGAGCCGATGACGATCCCGCCCGTCGTCCAGACGCCGGAGAGCACCTGCCCGGTGAGCATCGAAGAATCGATGAAGTAGGCAAGGTACCAGCCGGTTTCTTCGTTTTGGCTCACGATGCCCATCGTATGGTCCTTATCGGTTTCCCCTAAGGTCTTGGAAGCGATCAAGGAGGAATAAAGCGCGGTTTTGCTTTCCTCTTTTAGCCCACGGGAGCCGATGATCGATCCCCGGGCATCGGCGAGGATGTAGCCATTATCGAGATAGGTGGAATCAAAGCCGAGCAAGAACTGGCCAAGATCGATCTGGAAGCGGAGCATCCCGATCATATCGAGGTTGGTCGTGCTATAGGAAAGGACGGAATGGTAGGCGTAAAGGTTGCCGTCCGCGAGCGTCCAGACCGTATCGGCCGGGGTGGTTTTGCAGGCGGCATAGGCCGAGATTTCGGTGGAACTATATTGGATGGGGAAGACGCAGTTGGAGAGGGTGGAGGAGATATATTCGGTATAGAGGCGAACGCCCTTGAGGTTATTGTCGCTCGTAAGCGCGTAGTTAAAGGTTTTGATCAACGAACCATGGGTGGAGCTGCTCGAGCTTTCGTCGCCGTTGATCGCCGCGTTGACGCCGTCGTTGCCATTGGGCCCTTGCAAACCTTCTTGGTAGGTGCTCACCGAAGCGAGTTTGGGGAGGTTATCGACCAGCATCTTGTTGTTGCCTAGGTCATTGGCGAGCAGGGCAAGGGTATCCTGCTCACCATGGATCTTCGCCATCAAGCTCGACCATTGCAGGGTGGAGTTCGAGGAAAGGTTCTCTTTGATCGAGGCGACGACGCGGTCCCGTTGCTGGATGATGAGCGTGGTGCCTAAGCCGGCCAGCGGCAAAAGGGACAGCACCAAATAAGCCAGCAACAGCTTGGTTCGGATGGAGTGGATCCCGCGTCCTTTTTTCGCCATGACAGCATTTTAGCATCTCCCTTTAATCCGAAACATTGAAAGATTGTCTTTTTTCTTTCTCATGCGTGAGAGAACCATTAAACTAAGTTTGTTATGAATAAGCATGTCGTCCCTCTTCTTTTCCTCGGATTGCTGCTTTCCTCATGCCAAGAGCAATCCTCCGGGGAGGCGAGCTACACGATCAAAGACAAGGTCACGATCAGCTTGTGGTCTTTGACCGACGAGAAATATCAGCCCAGCGATCACGACGGATGTGATCGTGGGATTCCCCGGAGAGAGCATCGCCGAGTTCGAGGAGAGGGAACCCAATGTCACCATCCTCTCGAAGATCTTAAACGGCTCCTATAACAACCTCTCCGAAGGCGTGATGACCGGCTTCGGCCTCAATAACTATCCGGACCTCGTCCAATGCTATCCCGACCACGTCGTCAATTACCTCGAGCAAGGCAAGGTCATCGAGCTCAGCGACTTCTCGAAAGACACTACCTACGGCTTCAGCGAAGAAGACCGTTCCGACTATATCCAAAGCCTCTTCAAAGAAGGCGAAAGCTATACTTCGCCCGGCCTATATTCTTTGCCATGGAACAAATCCACCGAGGTGATGTTCTATAACGAAGACAAGCTGCTGAACCTCGATCTGTCCGCGTATGACCCTTCCATTAATGGAGGGAAACCGTTGGATGCCGCCTATTTGTCCAATTTGAGCTGGGAGGATATGTTCGGGCACCTTTGCCCGGCGATCGACGCCTATAACGAGGCCCATGACCATTCCCTTTATACCTTGGACAAGAACGGCATGGGGGCGATCCTCGCCTATGACTCCGACGAGAACCTTTTCATCACCGCGATGATCCAATACGCGGCGGGCTATACCTCGATCAATGCTTCCGGCGAAGGGAGCGTCGACTTCAACAACCTGACCGCGAAGGCGATCCTCAAGAAGTTCTACGAGGCCCATAAGGACAAATACATCATCACCAAAGAGAGCTATGGCGATTACACCTCCTCGCTTTTCACCGCGAATCATGCCTTATTCGCCATCTCCTCCAATACCGGCGCCTCCTATAACTTCGACGCGAAGAACCCGGCGAACATCGGGGTCACGCGCATCCCCCATGCGCTGGGGAAGAAGCCGATGGCGATCAACCAAGGGCCATCCTTATGCTTATTGAGCCATCGGGCCGATGATTCCCAGAATCACCAGCTCCGCGCGGAAGCGAGCTGGCTCTTCTACAAATATTTGACCAGCAAAGAGAATTCTTTGGCCTGGTCTTTGGAGACCGATTATCTCCCCGTCCGGCAAAGCGTTTATTCCTCGTCAGAATTCATCGAGGCCAGCAACTTAAGCGATAAGGAAGAGAAGACCTACGGACGCTTGAAGGCCAAGACGATCCAAACCTGCAGCGAGATCGGCGAAGAGCTTTTCTCGACCGCGACCTTCAAGGGATCCTCGGTGGCGAGGAACCAGGCGAAGGAGCTCATCAAGTGGGCATTCGCCACCTCCGATTACGATGGCGAGGTCGATGCCGTCTTCTCCGCGGCGG
Organism: uncultured Erysipelotrichaceae bacterium; assembly: GCA_902802365.1. Taxonomy (GTDB): domain Bacteria; phylum Bacillota_I; class Bacilli_A; order RFN20; family CAG-826; genus Alloenteromonas. The sequence goes on from CADCLZ010000015.1 coordinate 12,384, forward strand.
AAGCGGTGGTCCGCGAAGCGATGTGAAAATACCTTATGAAGAGCCTGCCGATATGGCGGGCTTTTTCTTGCGTCTTTCCTTGCCTCGCCCCGAGGGCCTCTTTATAATTTGCCTTGCCTTCTTTAAGAAGACTCCTGCGGGACTGGCGTAATGGCAGCCGCGTAAGACTTAGGATCTTATGCCGAGAGGCGTGGGGGTTCGAGTCCCCCGTCCCGCACCAAATGAAGGGAAAAAGCCCCAGCTCTTTGAAGGGAAGAGCGGGGCTTTTTTGCTGGCTGGGGAAAAGCGATTTGGAAAAACCCTTATGGGTTATTGGCCGCGCTTGGCGGCTTGTTCGATGATCTTCCGATAAGCGTAGCTCGATTGCTTTCGGATCCTCTTTTTGGTGTTGAAATCGACGTAGACCAGGCCGAAGCGGGGCCCATATCCTTCCGCCCATTCGAAATTGTCCAAAAGCGACCGATATTCATAGCCGAGGACAATGACCCCGTCGGCTTTGGCTTTCAACAAAGAAGCGACATAGCTTTTCCCTGGGAAGGACGCGGGAAAAGCCGGTCGCAGGAGAAAAGAGAAAAGACCAAGAGGGCGGCGGGGAAGAAAAGGGATTTTTCATGGTTCGTCTTCAAGAAGGTTAAGAAAATCTAATGCATTTCCCCGTCATTTTGCAGGCGATGCTAATTTTTTCGCTCGCACGCATAAAAAGGCGTGATTTCTCGCGACATTTTGGAATAATATTTTTATCCAGTAATTTTTTACGGTGGCTCGCGCAAAGCGCGTCCCATTAAACCCCCTAGGATCGAGGAGGAGTACTTATATGAGCATTGACCGCAGAAGCGAATACAAGAAGGTTCGCAACCGTCATTTGAGGAGGAGCATTTTCTCGATTGAGATCCTGGCCATCGGCGCGATCGGACTCGTCTTGTTCCTCTTTTTCATGCAGGAACGCGCCACCGAAACGATCCAAAAGCGCAACTCCGACAAGATCCTCGATGAAGTCTCGACCACCCTCAGCGTGAACGATGACACCATCGATCGCGTCGTGGGCCAATATAACGACATCAATCAGACCACCCTTTCCACCCTGCATTCCTACTTGGATTCGGTGGACGTTTTGGGTGAACTCCAACGCAAGGCGACCGCCGATCCTACCCACGCTCAGGAATACGTCTTTGAGACCTGCGATGAGCTCGACGTCATCGCCCACGACATCAAGGTCCAGAACATCTTCTTGATCGATGACAAAGGCGCCACCACCCTCTCCAACCGCAAGGAAGCCCTCGCCATCAATTGGAAGGATCCCAAATACATCTCCGCCGAGGATTTCACCCGCGTCACCACCTATGTCGAGGGCGTGCAAAACGGCACCGTGAGCTATGGGGTGGATGAAGAAGGCAGCCTGACCCAGACGATCCAGCCGGCCTTCGTCACCGTCCAAGGCGTCACCTATTACGCTTACAGCAAGTTCTACAGCACCTACGAAAGCTCCAATTACTTCTTGATCGTCAGTTTCACCGACGAGCAGATGG
>CADCLZ010000016.1 GCA_902802365.1 uncultured Erysipelotrichaceae bacterium
CTCATAGGAAACCCGGTCGAGCAACGAGCCGTCTTCCCGGCCCAAACCGACCGCGAGTTCGCTATTCGAGCTATCTAAGAGCAGAGAATATTTCATTTCCCCTCCTCCAGGGCCGCGACAAGGGCATCGTAATGCTCGGAGTTCGAAACGAAGACGATCTTCCGACGGTCCCCGCCTTCGTTGGTCAAGGTGGCCTCCAAGAATTCATCGGGGAGCAGGCCTTCGATGAACATCGGCCATTCGATAAGACAGACCCCATCGCCTTCGATGTATTCATCTAAACCAAGCTCGATGTTTTGTTCTTCAAGACGATAGGCGTCGATATGATAAAGCGGCAGGTTTCCCTTAAAATAGCATTTCATGATGTTAAAAGTCGGGGAAATGACCTTTTCCTCGATCTTTAAGCCTTCAGCGACACCGCCGGTGAAAGTGGTCTTGCCTGCGCCTAGATCGCCTTTAAGCAAAACAACGTCGCCCGCTTCAAATAACGGGGCGAGTTTCTTCCCCAAGGCCTGGGTTTCTGATTTGCTTTCGGTGAAAATCTCGAGTCTTTTCATATAGCGAGGGTGATTATATCACCCAAAACGCGTAGGGAATAAAAGAAAAGGGGCTTGGCCCCTCAAGGATCGCTGATTGGCTGATTGCGGTCGAGGAATTCCTGATAGAGTTTCTCGATTGTTTCGTCCTGAAACGGGAACTCATGCCGATCGATCATCCGCACGATTTTCTTCTCGGTGTTCTCAATCACCTTCATGAGCTTTGCGTCATACCCATAAAGCTTGGCGTTATGGGCAAATTCCTTCTCATCCAAAGTCTTTTCGACAAGGTCTGGGTAAAGCTTCACATCAAGGTCGTAATCGATGTATTTGAGGACGTCTTTCTCGATAATCGCCGGAGAAGCCACGTTCACATAGTAGCAGATGCCCCCGGATTCCTTGAACATCGCGATGACGTTCATCCACTCTTTTTTAAAGAGGATGAAGATCGCGGGCTCTTTGGTCATCCAGCGCCTGCCATCCGCTTCGATGACCGAACTCATCCGGGAAGCGAGGGCCCAATAACGATCGGTTTCCTCGACCAAAAAAGCCGGGCTCCACTGCCGATGCAGTTTCCCGTCATGCTTATATGCCTGCACTTGCTTCCAGGCCTGGAATCTTTTGTCGTTTAACATATACAGCGGGGCAAGAGGCTTAAAGCCTCACACTTACTTAAGATTTTACGACCGTTTTCTTTTTTGTACACCCTCGGATTGACAAAAAGAAAGAGGCGACCAGAAGCGCCTCTTCCTGAATGAACACTCGTTTATTTGTTGAAGAGTTTGGCGATTTCCATGAACTGGGCCAGATTCTCTTTGAACACTTCGGTGGGATGCGGGTTGAACGGCTTTTCCATCGGGATGACCATCAAGCTGTCCTCATAACCGAGCATGAAGTAGGTCCTTCCCGGTTGGATGGAGATCGCGACATCGACGAGGATGCGATTGGTTTCGATCTTCTTGAGGGCTTCCTTCATCTCATGGTCCAAGTATTTGCGTTCGGTTTCATCGCCATAATAGACATGGCTCTTGGTTTCTTCTAGCGCGTGCATCTCGCCGATCGCGTTCGGCGGGATCGCCCGGGAATTACCTTTAGAATAGAGGTAAATACCGGGGCCTTCATAGGTATTGGGCGTGCGGAGGCATTTGCCGACGAACAAAGTCTCAAGCTGTTTCTGGCCACGGGATTGGGCGGCGCAGTCGACGATATGGGCTTCAAGGCCATCGTATTCGAAGGTGGCGCCATAACGCGAGCCGACTTTGAAGACGTTCTTGTAGAGTTTGCTGTTCTGGAACTCTTCTTCGGTCAATTTGAGGTCGAGGTTGCCGTTGAAGTTGCGGTAATGGCCATCCATCGTCACATAGTGGTAGCTTGCTTCGTAATAGGCGATGAAGTAATCATGGATCCAGGCCTGGCTCTTCTTCCTGAAGAAGAAGCTCATCACCGCGAGGCCGCCGACCGACACACCGACGATGACGAGGGAGATGACCAAAGCATATTGTTTAAAGGGCTCCACGAAGTTCGGAACGATCCAGCCGGCCAAGATGACCAAAAGGATCGAAATCGAGATGATTGTGCGGATGCGGTTGCCTTTCCGATAAGTGGCGAGGAACTTCGCGCGTTCGGACTCGATGGTCTCAAGGTCCGGCGTCGCGTATTCGTAACTCGCAGGCTCGGGCTCGGGCTCAGGCTCAGGCTCAGGCTCGGGCTCAGGTTCTGGCTCCGCCGGCTTTTCCTCCGGCTTGGGCAAAATTTCGCTTTTCACCGATTCGGAGTCGGCAAAATCATCCTCAAATTCATTTTCAAGGGGGGCATTGATGGGTTTTGCATCCACGACTTCGACTTTTTCTTCACTCGTTTCGCTGGGTTTTTCCGCTTCGGCTTCGACTGGCTCAACCACTTTCTTTTCTTCGCTCATGGGAAAACCTCCTTTATGAAGGAGACTATAGCACAATGGGGGGATTTCTCGAAAGAAATCCTTGATCGGACTTATTTCTTAATCTGGTTCCTTTTAGCCGGGAAAAGGCGGTTCACGGTCGCTAACGGCCCATAAAGCGCCATAATCGCGCCAAAGGAGATGAGGCCGGAAAGCGGGATGTAGAAGGCGTTATAGGCCAAGGCGCCTTTTAGATCCAAGCCATAAACGACGATCGAGGAAACGTTGGAGCCGATATAACGGACCAAGGTGGAAAGGACGCCCGCCAAGGCAAGGAAGAGCAGCCCTTTGACGTTATAGTTGGTCTGCTCTTTGCCGAAGATAAACGGGCAGAAGAAACCGACGATCCCGGCCGAGCCAAAGCCGATCAGATAATCGAACGGGAAGCAGGCAAAGCCATATCCATCGGTCAAGCAAGTCAATAAACCATAGACCAAGCCGCCGCAGATAAAGCCGTGGAAAGGGCCGCGCCTTAATGCTATGAGCATTAACGGAAGCATCTGGAAGTTGATGCTGCCCCCAGTGCTCCCCACGGGGATCTTCAGGAAATTCAAGCCAAAGGCCATCGCGATCAAGATGCCATCTTCGGCGATATCGCGGACGGTGAACTCGCCTTCTTCATAAGATTGGCTGAGCGAAACGCCAGAGGCCAACGTCATGAAAGCAATCGCCAAGGCATCGCCCCAAGCGATCGAAACCCCATGGAGGTTCTCCACGCCATTTTCCTCGGCCTCAAAGAAAGCTTTTGCCAACATCAAGAAGCAAAGGGTCAATAAGAAGAACAACGTGCTCAAGACGCCAAACTGTTTCTTCCATTTGGAAACCACGGCAGAGCCAATCCCCAGCAATAAGAAGCCAAGGGTCACGTACATCGTCCAATTGAGGGCGAAGCCGGAAGTGAAATAGGAGATCAGATTGACATCATAGAAGGTGTCGATCTTCGTCTCGCCCTGATAGACGCGGGTCTTATAAGAGAGAATCGGGCCGAAAAGGAATAAAAATGCGATCACCGCGAGCCCGATGGCTATAAGCCATCCCCACTTCTTCAAGAACGCCTTGATTTGGCGAACGTTCTTACGGTCTTCTTGCTGTTGGTTCAGCGTTTCCTGCTCTTCCATGAAAAAACCTCCTTAGGCGCACCCAAAGAGGAAAATGGCTTTGTCTTTCCTCCGCCAGCATTACCTGGATCAGGTGCACCGTCGAACCTGCTTTAGGTTCCTCTCAGCCTCCTGATGGGAAGCTCCGGATTGTTAGATTTTAGATCATTTGATCGTCCAGTCAATCGGCGAAACGCCGTTTCGATGAAGATATTCGTTGGCCTTGCTGAAGTGATGGTTTCCAAACCATCCGCCCCGATTGGCGCTCAGCGGCGAAGGGTGGACGGAAAGGAAGGCTTGATGCTTCGGGTTATGGATCATGCTGAGATAACGTTTGGCAAAACCGCCCCAAAGCAAGAAGACGATCGGCTGGTCCAACTGGTCGATATAGGCCATCGTATCGGCGATGAAGGAATCATATTCCGCCCTTCGATGGGATAAAGGCGCATTCGCCCGCACCGTAAGATAAGCATTGAGCAATAACACTCCCTGCTTCGCCCATGGGGTGAGGTCGCCGTTTTGGAAGTTCATCGTAAGACCGCAGTCATCCTGGATCTCTTTGTAGATATTGACCAGAGAAGGCGGGAGCTCCAGCCCTTTGGGGACTGAGAAAGATAGGCCCATCGCCTGGCCGGGATTGTGATAAGGGTCTTGCCCGATGATGACGACTTTCAAATCGGACGGCGAGGTATAACGAAACGCGTTATAGACCATGTCGCGCGGCGGATAGATCACCTGGCGTTCGTACTCTTCATCCAAAAAAGCGTGGAGGGTCCGAGAATACTCCTCCCCCTTCACCATATCGAAGAGCGCTTTCCAATCGGAGATCATGGAATCATTATAGGCTCGAGGCGCTTTTTTCCATAGAAAAAACCCAGAGCAATCGCCCTGGGTTATTCCGTTTATTCTTCGACAGGGGCGGAGCCTTTCTCGACTCCTTTCCTGGCCATGACGTCATCGACGAGCATCTTGGCGCGCTTGAGGGAGAGATCGCTCTTGACCTTGAAGGTCACCGGAAGATCCGCGAATTTCTTGCTGGTGTTGGTGGTCACAGGAATCGTGCTTTCCGCGTAATCGGCGGGATCTAGCGCGAAGTTGATGCGCAAGCGCTTGCCAGTGATCGCGATGAACACATAGCGTTCGCGGTGCGCGCTGAAGGTGCAGCCCGGCTTCGAGATCCTGGCCTGGAGATGCCGCTCTTGCCGGTATTGGGGATTCCAGAAGCGGGAACGCTGGTGCCCTCTCCGCCTTCTTCAGGCTGCTCTTTGGGCTCCGCGCCTTCTTCTTCGATGGGCTCTTCCTCAATCGGCTCTTCCTCAATCGGGGTTTCCTCCACTGGGGCGGGCTCTTCGGCCGGAGCTTCTTCAAGAACGGGTTCTTCCACCACCGGAGCGGACTGTTCTTCGACCTCTGGCTTCACTTCTTCTTCCGGTTCTTCTAAAGAAGCGGGTTTCGGCATGAGGTCTTCTTGCTCGATCGGCTCTTCGCCTTTTTCGACGCCGCGCCTTGCCATAACGTCATCGACGAGCATCTTGGCGCGCTTGAGGGAGAGGTCGCTCTTGACCTTAAAGGTCACCGGGATATCAGAGAACTTATTCGAGGTGTTCGTGGTGACTGGGATGGTGCTGTCGGTGTAATCTGCCGGATCCAACGCGTAATTGACGCGAAGGCGTTTGCCGGTGATCGCGATGAAGACATAACGCTCGCGGTGCGCGCTGAAGGTGCAGCCGGGCTTGGAGACCCTCGCCTTGATGCCGTAGTAGGAGATATGGCGGACGAGGTCATCAAACTTCGCGCGTAGTTCATCGTCCATATCAGCGAGTTTCTCTTCAAAGGAGATGCCGCTCTTGCCGGTATTCGGGATGGCGGAAGCATCGCGCGACTCGACTTCTTCGGGCCGCTCTTCTTCGATGGGGGCGGGCTCTTCTTGGACGGGCTCTTCTGCCGGAGTTTCCTCCGCAACGGGAGCGGGCTCCTCGGGTTGCTCTTCTTCGGCAGGAGCCTCTTCCTCGACGGGAGCGGGTTCTTCAGCGAGCTGCGCTTCCTCGACGGGAGTTTCTTCTTCGGGTGTTTCTTCTGCAGGGGCTTCTTCTTGTTCCAAAGGAACAACGACTTCCTCTTCTTTGGTTTCTTCGGGAGCGGGCTGTTCTTCAACCTTTTCCCTTTTCTTCAATAGGTTCTTCTTTGACCGGTTCTTCAACAGGCTTTTCTTCCTGGGCGGGCTGCTCGACTGGGGCCTCTTCCTGGGCAGACTGTTCTTCGGCCGGGGCCGGTTCTTCTTCCTTGGCCTTTTCTTCGACGACTTGGCGCGGCTCGTCGAGCGGCTCATCGGCGGTCATGTTGACGTAGATGTTCGTCGGAGCGGCGTTCTTCTTGAAGTCTTCGAGTTCGGCGCGGATGATCATGCGAAGCTCTTCGGCATCGCCTTCGCCTTGGCTATTGAGTTCTTCGCGGACGATCTCGCGGATCTTGTCTTTGTCGGCGACTTCTTTCTGGAGGCCTTCATTGATTTCTTTGGCGCCTGCGCCAAGAAGAGAATAGAGGGCAAAGCAGAAAACGGCGACCAAAGATCCGACGCCGGAGAAGATCAATAAGATCCCCCAAAGGCCGTTCTGGCCATTTCCGATTCCATTCTCACCGATAAGCATCGTGAGGAGGAAAATGCCGATGGCAGCTAATAAAAGCAGACTAGCGAACGGAGATTTCCCTTTTTGCAAAAGGGCTTTGACAAAAAGGATGGCGCAGAGAATGATGGCGGCGACGAAGATCAATAAGACGGCTAGGCGGAGAATCGACACGGCTTCCCCGGTGAACAAAGCGCCGAAGGTGGCGAAGAAATTCACGAATGCGCCAAGGGCATCAAATGGTGCGCCAAGGGCTTCGACATTCACCCTTCCGATGATGTCGCCCAGGATCAATCCGACCAATCCGACGGCCAAGGCAATAATGCCAATCCAGAACAAATTCAGACCTTTTTTCTTCTCTACGTTCGCCATTTAGACACCTCCATGGGTTCTATATCGTTAATATTTTATTTCACGTGTGCGCGAAAACAAGCACAAAAGAAGGAAAAATTGATATATGGGTCGCTTATTTTAAATTTTTAAGGGGGGTATGGATTAGATTTCCAAATCCAACAGTTCTTCTAAACTGCCGATTCTCGGCGTGTTTTCGACCTTCCCATAGCCATAGGAAGCGAACAGGAAACGCACGCCGGCTTCTTTGGCCGCGGCCTGGTCCATCAGGGTGTCCCCAACATAAACGGGGTCCTTTAGACCGTATTCTTTGACGATTCTTCGGATGTTCTCCGCCTTGGGGACTCCATCGCGGTTGTCGCGATAAGTCACGACCCAATCGCGCCCGCCATAAAGCGAAAAGAAGGCATCGATATAACCCGCCATGCAGTTGCTAATGATGAAAAGTTTATATTTCTTGGCTAAATTAGCCAAGAACTCGGCATCGGGGAGGAAAGTGTGCCGCCACTTGGCGTTCTTCAATAGATTAGGGACTTCGTCTTCGGAAGCGACGGCGATCCGTTGATACGATTCCTCTTCAGGAAGATTTGGGAAGCACATTTTGCCGATCTCCGCAGTGGTGTGCCCGGCATACTGCCGGAAGTCAGAAGGCTGGAGTTCTCTTTCCCACCAGCCATGGTTACGGAAGGTTTCGTTCCAGCTGATCGCGTTTGGTTCGGCCCAGTCGACCAAGGTACCGTCCATATCAAAGAGCAAGGCGTCGGTCATTCTTTCTCGCCCTCGCCGATTTCTTTGAGCCATTCGGAAACCGTTTGGTCATAGGTTTCTTGGTTCCGGTAACGGAAATGGCTATGGATGCCTTCAAGCAGGAAGACGCAACGCTTCTTTTCGCTCCCAAGCCGTTTTACGGCTTCTTCGGTCTCTTTGTTGGGGACGAATTGATCCTGACGGCCGCCGATCGCAAGAACGGGGGTCTTAATCAAATTGCCTTTGAACTCCACGGAATCGAGTTTGATATCCACGTGGTTCCGACGCTTCATGATCCCGCGGAGAATCGGCATAAACGGCCAAGGGAACTGATGATTCTTGATGACATGAGAGGTGAACATCCGATAGAAGGAAAGATAAAGACCATCGGCAACGATGCTTTTCACGTAGCTTGGGAAATCTTCCCGCGCCGCGGTCAATAACCAGGATTGCCCGCCGATGCAAACGCCATGGAGCACGATCTCCGGGTTCCCGAGTTCATCGTGGGCAAAGCGGATCCACGCCAAGGAATCCGCGGTCTCGGCGATGCCGGCCCCGAAGAGGTTTCCTTCGGAAAGGCCGTGGCTTCTCCAGTCAACGATCAGGATGTTATAACCGGCCTTGACATAAGGGTCGGCATAAAAAGCGGTATAAACCAGGGTGTCGCAACGGCCGCCGAGGAAGATCGCGCAGCCTTTGCCGCCAAAGTCGTAATACTCACCAACGAGGTGGTAGCCTTCGGAAACGATCGAAACTTCCTTGCATTTGTCCTTATGGCCTGCCCGGAAGTCGTTCCCGGCCTGGTGCATGGCTTTGATTTCCTCGTCTTTGAATTCCTTCCATTCTTCGCGGCTCCATTTATCAGGCCTGCTGCGCGTCAAAACGAACTTCCAAAGCACATTGGGAACCAAGGGAAGCATCACCAAAAACGGGAGCAGAAGCCCGAAGACCACGAACCCGATGATCAGATACATCCACCATTCCATACCGCGCTATTTTTCCATTTCTTGCTTTAAGAAGCAACCGCTTCGCCATAGAAGGAGGAGATTGCCCCAAGAAGATCGAGGTCAAGCGCGCTGGCTTTTTCCTTGATCAGCCGAATCTTGTCTTCCGGGATGGCATCCTCCGAACCATATTGGTCCGCCAAAGCCTGATATTCCTTTGGCCCTTCTACGTCGTAATAAGGTCCGACTTGGTCTTGATACCAGATTGAACGATGATCGCGCTCTAACAAGGCCCCACGATATTTTTCCAGGCGTTCGGGGTGCTCAATCTGATCGGCAAAATGCCAAATCGCACCTGAGTCAGACAAAACCGATGGGTCTTTTGCCCCTTGGACCAGCATGACTTTGCAGTTCGGGGCATGATTATACCCTTCGACCGCGGTTAAAAAGCTCCTTGGCCCACGGAGCGTCATGAGGTTGAGGTCAAACATCGGCTTGATGAAATCGGCGATCCCGCCCACGGCATTTTTCGCTTGGCTCAACATCTCGATCTCCGGGCTCATGAAGCCGGATAGCGACACCACCGCTTTCGGGGTGATTTCGTAATCCTCCGCCAAAGCCGCGGACACCGAATAAGCGCCCCAGCTATAGCCCAACAAGCATAGTTTGTCCTTATATTGGGCGTAACGCGCTTGTTTCTGAAGATAACGAATCGTGTCTTCGATATCCCCGACCCCGGCATCGAAACCGCCGACCACTTCCTCGTCATCGCGACCAGAGCTGGTCAAATCGATTTGGAATACGCTCCAATCATCCTGAAGGAAATAATCGGCCAATGAGGCCTCCTGGCCATCAGCCAACGAACCATAGCCATGGGCAAGGAGAATCAAGCCTTTTGGGTTCATGGCTTCATAGAAATAGGCATGATGCTTATCGTCGTTTTCGACAAAGTCGAATTCATCACGGTTCGCCAAGGCGGGGAAGTCTTTGTAGGTCTTCCTGATCTTAAAGTAAACATCGTTCTCCAGAAGAGAAATCTCCGAGGCGCGATGATTCATTAAGTTGCTAAGGGCGACAAAGTTTGCGACATAAAAGGAAAACCAAACGCCGGATATCAGCGCGGTGACCAACGGAAAAACCATCCACTTCTTACTTGGCTTCATGACGTTTCAACGCTTTCTCATAGAAAGAATCGATTTGGTCGAAAAGCTCTTCGTCGACGGTATTGATCTTTTCTTTGTCGAAGCTGCCCAAATAGCCCTGAAGAACGTTTTTCGGCCATTTATTGAGATTCTTGCCGTATTCCTTGACCAAGGGTTTGCCGCGAGCGACCACTTCTTCAAATAGGCTGGCCGCTTGGCGGGTGAGCCAGATATCCATATGGCGCTTCCCAGTATCCATATAGGTCCAAATCCGTTCAATGCTTTGATGCTGGAACTTCCGCCAAAGCGAGGCGAGTTCGATGACGATCGTGGTATCAAGAGACCCGTGGATGATGAAGAAGTCGGTATTCACGGCACGTTCGATCGCTTCATCCGCGGCGAGGTTATAGTAAGGACCTGCGCGTTTTTCCAATGCTTCTCTCATCGCCGGTTCGGTGATTTGGACGATGCCGCCACCCACTGCTTTGGCGGGGATGCTCAGCATGACGTCGATCGGGCAGGAGAAGCCCGAGAGGGCGCATACCGCGAGCGGGGTTTGATCAAAATAGGTCGATGCGCTGACGCTATAAGCGCCCCACGAATGGCCCAAAAGCAATAACGGCATCTCCGATAACTCGCGAGAGTTTGCGATATATCTCTCAAGGGCATTCACATCGAGCGCCCCTTGATGAAGTCCGCTGATCCTGAGGCCGCTACTCCGGCCCGAAGCACTCAAATCCAAAGCGACGACTGCATAGTTTCTCCGAAGTAAGGCATCGATGCAAAGCGAGAAGTTATCGTCCGCCATCCCGTTTAGGCCATGGCAGCACAAAACCAGGGCTTTTGGGTTCTTTGCGGGATAGTAATAGCCCTGAAGGGTGTTTTCTCCGGAAGGAAAATGGAAGGTTTTGCGTTTGGCTAACCGCGGCAGGTCATCCCGGCTCTTCTGGATATGGCCATAAAGCCCTTCAAGAAAAGAGGGGACGGTGCTCAGCCGGCGATCGAAAAAGCCCGACATCGCGATTTCGGCGCTGGGCAAGCCATTGGCTTTCTTGACGCCTTGAGCAATTTTCAGCCCTTGATGAACTTTTCCCGCGGTTTTCCAAAAATCCATTTTCCCAATTATACGCGAACTCGCGTCCAAGCCCACGCACTATGGCAGGCGTTTGTGATAAGATACCTCGGTATAGGAAAGGACCTAACATGAATCAATACGCAATCATCGTCGACAGTTCGAGCGCGCTGACCAAGGATCTCCGCGAACGTTTTTCCATTGATGATAAAGTCATCGGCTTCGTCATCTCTCCGGAGGGAAATTCTCAGCATAGCGATCTCGACTGGGAAAACACCAAGCCTGAGGATTATTTCCAAAGCATGGTGAGCGACAAGAAGATCTATAGTACCAGCGCGGCCAACCCCGCGGAGATCGAAGTCGTTTATCGCCGCTATCTCGATCAGGGCAAGGACATCCTTGCTTTGACCCTCTCCAGCGGCCTTTCCGCGATGTATAACCACTCGCTCACCGTGAAGGATAAGCTCGAAAAAGAATATCCGGATCGCAAAATCTTCGTCATCGACACCCTCCGCTTCTCCACCGCCGCAGGTTTGCTTGGCATCAAGGCCAGCGAGAATCGCGCGAATGGCATGAGCGTGGAAGATAACGCCAAATGGCTGCTCGAAAACCGCAACCGCGTCCATGAAGCCGGCCCGATGGATGACCTTCATTTCTTGGCTAGGAAAGGAAGGATCGGCAAAGCTGCCGCTTTCTTCGGAACCATGGCGGGCGTTAAACCGATGGGCGATTTCAGCAACAACGGCCTGACCGAAGTCATCGCCAAGGCCAAAGGCTATAAGAAAGCGATGGATATGGCCCTTGGCTATCTCAAGGCCACGATCACGAACCCCGAAGAGCAGATCGTCTTCATCGCCCACTCCCTCCGCGAGAAGCAAGCAGAAGCCTATAAACAGGCGGTCATTGATGCCGTCCATCCTAAAGAAGTCATCGTCAGCTGGGTCGATATGAGCTCCGGCGCGAATATGGGCCCTGGCCTCTGCGCCGCCTTCTACTTTGGAAAACCGATCTCCGAAGATATGAGCGAAGAGAAGAAGTTGATGGCTGAATTGGCCAAATAAGCCAAACCTCGATGAATATTCTTGATGGGAATATGTTCCGGGCGATGCTCGGAAGCGGGTATGCCGCTTTGAAGCGGAATATCCAAACAGTGAACCGACTGAATGTTTTTCCTGTTCCCGATGGCGATACCGGCACCAACATGGGCAGCACCATGGAAGGCGGCCTCAATGCCATCAGCGAATTAAACGGCGGAATCGGCGAGATCGCCGGCGCCTTTTCCTATGGCGCATTATTCGCCGCCAAAGGCAATTCCGGCGTGATCCTGTCGCAATTTTTTGCTGGACTCTCCGAAGGGCTTAAGGGTTTGAAGGAGGCCGATGTCTCCCAATTCGCCATAGCGATGCAGCAAGGCGTGAAGACCGCGTACCAAGTCGTCCAAAAGCCGGTCGAAGGCACGATCCTCACCGTCATGCGCGAAGGTTCGGAGTATGCATCGAGACACATCAACGAATCTTCGAGATTCGAAGACTACTTCACCATGTTGATTCAGCAGATGAAGCGTTCTTTGCAGAACACTCCTGAGCTGTTGCAGGTCTTGAAAGACGCCGGCGTCATCGATTCCGGCGGTGCCGGCCTCGTTTATATCGTCGAGGGCATGGCCCAGGCGATCGGCGGCAAAATGATCGAGGATGTCTCCTTTCATTTCCACCGCGCCCCCGCCCCAAATGCCAGCGTCGATCAGACGCTATTCAACGCGGACAGCAAACTGGATTATGGCTACTGCACTGAGTTCATCATGCAGCTATTAAATGACCGCGAAGGCCCGCAAAAGTTCGTTCTTTCTGATCTAATTTCCTATTATGAGACTTTGGGTGATTCCTTGATCGCCTTCCAGAACGGGACGGTTGTAAAGGTTCACGTTCATACCAAGCGGCCGGACCTTGTGATCGCTTATGCCCAAAAGTTTGGGGAGTTCGTCACCTTCAAGATGGACAATATGACGATCCAGCACGAAGAGACTTTGCTCGAAAAGAGCCACGAAGTCGCCGCCCAGGTGCAACCGAAAAAGGAAAAAGCCTTGGACGCGGTCGTTGCCCTGCCCAATCAAGCCGCGATTGAGGCTTTCCGCGGCTATAACGAAGCGACTTTCATCTCCGGCGGGGATTCCATCAACCCGAGCGCCGAGGAATTCTTGCTCGCTTATCGCGAATCGGGCGCCAAGCAGATCGTTGTCTTACCGAATAACAAGAACGCGGTGCTCGCCGCCAAGCAGGCAGCCAAGCTTTTTGATGAATCGAGGATCCATGTTTTGGAGAATTCCTCGATGGCGGAAGGCTATGCCGCCTTCTCGATCATGGATTTCGCCGATCTTTCGTTGGAGGATAACCTCAGCAGGATGAAGGACGCGGTCCAAAACGCCTTATGCGTGAGCTTCTCCACCGCTTCGAAAAACGCCTTGGTCGATCATGTCGAAATCAAAGAAGGCGAGGTCTTCTCCATCGCTAACGGAAAGGCGATGAACTCCAGCAGAGACCTTCTTGCCTCCATCAAGGATTTTCTTGCTTTGCAAGAAGACCTCTCCGATAAAGGCCTTGTCACCCTCTTTTACGGGGAATCCGTCTCCGAAAAGCAAAAAGAGGAGATCAAATCTTTATTCCTGGACAATATCCCCTTCGTCGAAATCGTTGCGTTCGATGTCGGACGCAAAATCCATGATTTGGAGGCGGTTCTAGAATGAGCGAAGAAGAACAGAAAGTCGATTTGGAGGCCTTGGAGCTTTCCATTCACCGCTTGGGGAAATTCGCCCACATCTTCTTCTACCCGGGCCTTTTCTGCACGATCGGCTTTTTCCTGTTGGGCCTAACGGCGAACCTAATTTCCACCTTTGCTTTCCCGCTTGATAGCATTCCTTCCCAGGTCTTTTCGATCTTTGCCAATCTCTTCTATTCCCTTTTAGGGAGTGTAGGGTTCCCTGGTTTGGTCGCGGGCATCGTTTTCCGGAATCTGCTTGAGAAACGGAAAGAAGCCCACCCCAATTACAAAAACGCGGCCAGTGACTTTAGCGTTTATTGACCTATGCCTTCCGATTACATCAAAGACATTCGAAAACTGATTGGCCACCGCGAACTCCTTTCGGTCGGCCTTGGCGCTTTTATCTTGGATGATGAAGGCGAGATCCTTTTCGAGAAGCGGGCGGACAATGGCCTCTACTGCCTTCCCGGCGGTTCCATCGACCTAAAAGAAACCCTCGAAGAAGGCCTCCGCCGCGAAGTCAAAGAGGAAGTCGGCCTCGAGCTCGGCGAGTTGACCCTCTTCTACATCATGTCGGGCGAAAAAGGGAAAATCGTCTATCCAAATGGCGATGTCACCTACTATGTGAGCTTCTTCTATTTCGCGAAGGCAAAACCCGGTTCCACCCCGAAAATCTCCGATGGAGAATCCGAAAAACTCGTCTGGTTTGCCTTAAATGAGATTCCGAGTGAAGAAAAGCTCCTCCCAGGAACGGGAAGAGCTTTGGCCGCTTTTCGTCAATATAAAGGCGTGCCGATCGTCGATTAATTGTCCGCGAACTGCAACTGATAAAGGCGATAATAATAGCCTTTTTTCCTTAGCAGGTTCTGATGGTTCCCCTGCTCGATCAATTCGCCATTCTGCAGGCAGATGATATTGTCCGCGTGCTGAATGGTCGATAGACGGTGGGCGACGACGAGCATCGTGCCGATGTTCTTCATCTTTTCCAAAGAGTTCTGAATGAGGATCTCCGTCTCCGTATCGATATTGGAGGTCGCTTCGTCCAAAATCAGGATCTGTGGCTTGTGGAGGACGGTTCTCGCGAAGGAGAGCAACTGACGCTGACCGGCCGAGAAGTTCTCGCCCGATTCGGCGACTTCTTCATCGAGCTTTTTGGGCAAGCGGTTGATGAACGAGGAAGCGTTGACGTAGTCGCAGGCCTCCTGTACTTGCTCTTGGCTGAAGTCTTCGTCGTGGAGGGTGACGTTGCTTTGGATGGTCCCCGAGAAGAGGAAGACATCCTGAAGCATCTGGCCAATCGCCTTTCTCAAGGACGCGATCTTGATATGAGAAATATCGACGCCATCGATTAAAATTCGCCCTTTCTGAGGCTTGTAGTTACGGACGATCAACGAAAGAATCGTTGTTTTGCCCGCGCCCGTGGCCCCGCAGAAAGCAACGGTCGTCTTCGGCTCAACCACAAAGGAAACGTCCTTGAGGATCCAGTTCTCGTGTTCGTAGGCGAACCAGACATGGTCGAATTCGATTTTGCCTTCGACATGGTCGATTTCAATCGCATCGGGCTCATCCACGACTTCCGGTTCGACATCAAGAAGGTTGAATAGACGTTCGCAGGAAGTGAGCGCGTGGGTGATCTGGTGCAGTTGATCG
>CADCLZ010000017.1 GCA_902802365.1 uncultured Erysipelotrichaceae bacterium
GCTCCCACCGCGACCACGGACACCTCGCGGAGGGTAGATTTCGTGACATGGTAGAACGGCGCTTCGTGTTCGACGCCGTTGATCGTGCGCTTGCCTTCCTGGACAAGCTCGGCGGCCTCGACCTCGGCACCTATCGAAAGCTGCCAGTCGGCCCCGGCCTTGCCCTGACCGACGATTGCGTCCGCGAGGTCGCCCTCGCCGACGATCTCGCCGGAGATCTCGAGATGGCCGTCCTCGACCTTCGCCGAGACGACTCCCACGCGCCCGAGCGTGTGGTTCTCGTGGTTTGCGAGAAGCGGCACAGTCTCCGGCACGGACATGCCCGCCATGTCCACCACGACGGGGCGCGACCATCCGAAGAGGCGCATCTTGCCGCCGGAGTAGGCTACGCCCTTGACGGACGGCTTCCGGCCTCCTGCGGCGGCGGTTATTTCGAGGTATTCAGTCTTCATCGTCTTCCTTTCCCTGTTCGGAGGGCGCGGCCACCTCGACCGTCAGCCCGAGTTCGTCCATAAGCTCCTTCTCCTTCGCGCACTGGCGGAGTTCGGATTCCCAGTCCTTGCCCTGTTTCGCGTATTCGCTGGCAAGCGTCGTGGTGTGGTTCTTGAGGCGCTTCTCCTGCGCCGTCGCCTCCTTCGAGGGATCGACGTGTTCGTGGCCGTCCCAGAACCACGTATGGCGGCAGTCGCACACGTCGATCGCCGTCCTGTTCGCCAGCGCCCACTCGCGGAGCCAGCGCTCGAGGATTCTGTCGAGGACGGCCTCCTCCATGAACGCGCGGTCGACCTTGAGCGACTTGTAGTAGGTCTGGTGGTCGAGCCGCCCGCTGGCGTAGTTGTAGCCGGAGGAGTTGCCCGCCGCGATGTTGTACGGGATGTTCAGGCAGCGCGATATCTCGTTGAGGATCTCGTGCTTGAACTCGCCGTATGTCGTGACCGGCTGCTTCGGGTCGACCTGCGACATCTTCCAGCCGCCCGGCATCGTGAGCAGCATGTTCCGCTCGAGCTGGATCGTGTCCATCGCCTCCACCGCGTCAGCCTCGCCGTTCGGCGGGGAGTCCGTGTAGAGGACGCCCGCGAAGTCCGCCGCCGCCTCCGCCGCGCTCACGACTGCCAGGGTGAACCGGCGCAGGTGTGCGAACAGCGGCAGCGCGGACGTTATCTCCGGGATGCCGCGATGCTGCTCCGGGCGGTCCTGCCGGAACACGTGGATCATGTTCTCCGCGCCGACGGTCTTGAAGTCGAGGTTGAACGACGCCGTCCCGCCGGGATGGTTCTTCAGCACCTTGTACGACTTCGGGTTGCCAAAACGGTCGAACGTGATGCCGTCCACCGACGCCTCATCGGCATTCAGTTCGTCATCCGTAACCCGGTCGGCTTCGATCAGCTGTATGTCCAGCGTCACGTTCGATCCCAAATTCGGGTTCTGAGCCATGATGGCGAAGGACTCGCCGTCCTGGCACCGCGCCATCCGCATCGTGCGGAGCTTGGCGGGAAGATGGACGATCCTCGCCCATACGGCGAAGTCGTGCTCGACCCTGCGGTTCGTGTCCTCCGAGTCCAGCAGCATCTGGAGGCGCGGCCCGGTGCCGACCGAGTCGTTCGCAAGCGTCGAGACGATCCCGCGAGCATACGAGTTGTTCTGGACCTCGTAGCGGGCGCGTGTGCGAAGTATCTTGCGCACGGCGGGATCGGCCTCCGCGTCCGCCGACAGGAACTCGGCGGCCGCCCAGTGGCGGGCGTTGTCCTTCGTGGTCTGGGCCGCGTCGAAGCGGGCCTTGATCCACATCGGCAGGGAGAACCGCGCCTTGGCGGCCTTGGGCTTCTTTCCGAAAAGCCTCATATGACCGCGCCTCCCGCCGCCATCTTGGTGATGCGGAGCGGGCATCTGTGTCCGCTCGTCGCCTGCTTCGAGGCGAAGAAGTTTGCGACCTTGATGAGGTCGCCGACCGACTGGTTCTCCACCCGCTGGCCGTCAACTTCGACGACCTTCGGCTGGGCGAGCATCTTCTCCGTCAGCTCCTCAAGCTTCTTGTCGTCCATCGCAGGCCTCCTTGTCCGCCTCGTCGATCCTCTCCCCGATCCACGCCATGACGTTGACGTTCATGGTGTTTCCCAGCGCACGGTAGCGCGACCACCTCGGGCAGTTTTCTGCGCTGCGCCCGTGCCAGGCCACGGCGGTATAACCGTCAGGGAACCCCATCGCCCGCTCGCATTCGACCGGCGTCAGCATCCTGGACACGCCGCCGACGCACACACCCGACGGCCTGCGCCGCGTGATCGTGTATGCCGCCGAAAGCGGATCGTCGTAGCACTTTCCGGGAAGGTGCCTCACCCGTCCATCGAGGTTCGTCAGGTCGAGCGGGATGCACGCTCCAGCGTCGCCCGGAGCGCTTCCGGCAGCGGGTCCCCCCGCATGTCTGCCCGGCGGAGTATCCCCGCCGCACATTTCTCCGTCAAAGAGAACTCCGGCGACACGGGTCCAGTCTCCAAGATATCCCGCAAGGACGACACGTCTCCTTCGCTGCGGGACCGCCCTTGGAAATTGTTGAACTCGGGTATATTGAGCGTCAAGCACTCGCCAGCCCACGCTGTAGCATCCTGGGGCTCCGGTGACGAGTCCGGCCCTGCGCCATCCGCCGCTCGGGACGCGGACCTCCCATCCGACGAGAGTCGATAGGAAGGAGGCAAAATCAGCTCCTTTCCCGCTCGATAGTACGCCGGGCACATTTTCCCAGACCACCCAGCGGGCGCGTGTGCGAAAAGCCAGTCTTGCAAACTCAAGCGCGAGGCCGCCTCTGTCATCCTCGAGTCCTTTCCTCAACCCCGCGATGCTGAACGCCTGGCACGGCGTTCCGCCGACGAGCAGGTCGATGTCCCCCTCGTAGTCCTCGGGCCTGATCTTGGTGAAGTCGCCGAGGTTCGGTACGTCCGGGAACCTCTCGGCGAGGACGGCGGAGGGGAACCGCTTTATCTCCGACACGAAGGCGCAATGCCATCCGAGCGGCCTCCATGCGATGGAGGCAGCCTCGATGCCGCTGCATACGCTTCCGTATCTCATTTCGTGTCCTTCGCTTCCTGGTTCAAGTCCGTGCGGCCTTTCGGCCGCTTGAGGGGCCGGACAAACCCTGCGGCGGTCAAGAAACAGCAAGAACCCCGCCGCCGCCTCGGAGACACCCGCCTCCTCGGCGCACAGGGATGTTTATTGCCGCGCCACGGATTTTTTCCGTCACTGTCCCGCGGCCGACACTCCCGCACGGATGTTTATTGCCGCGTCCCGCGTTTTTTCCATTGGGATTTCCCCGGCTTTGGTCAAGGCCATCTTGGTGATGATCGGGCCCGTGAGCTCATAAATCAGGGTCGAGGTCAAGACGACGGCGACTACCATCACGCCGATGAAGGCGGTGTCGGGATGTTCCCCAAAAAGGTTTCCCGCGGTGGTGGCTAAGCCGATGGCGACGCCAGCCTGCGGCACCAAGGCAAAGCCCAAGTATTTTTGGACACTTGGCTCGGCGTGGGCGATCTTCGCTCCCCCAAAGGCCCCAAGCCATTTGCCGAGGACGCGGAAGATGAGATAGATCAAAGCGACCAGAACGACATATAAGCCGGATTGACTGGCGAAGACGGTGAGGTCGAGCGAAGCGCCGGAGATGATGAAGAAAGCCATGTAGATCGGCGCGGTGAAGCGATCGGCGAACTCGAAGGTCTTGCCGGAATCATGGGAGAAGTTGGCGAAGATCGCGCCCGCCATCATGCAGGTCAAAAGGCTGCTTAGCTCAAAGCCGCCCATGAAGGGTTCGCGGAAAAGATAATAAAGGCCAATCGAGGCGAAGACCGCGACGACCGTCCAGATCAAGCGGTTGGTCCTGGAGAGGAAAATGCGGCAGGCAAAGCTCACGATGAAACCCAAAACCGCGCCGATTCCTAACGAAATCAAGATTTCGAGCAGCGGTTTCGCCAACATCACATAGAGATCGACCCCGCCCCCGAGGGCAGTGGTTTTGGCGATCTGAAAGAGAATGGCGAAGAGGATCAAAGCCGCGGCATCATCCAAGGCGACGACCGGCAGCAATGTGCGGACCAAAGGGCCATTGGCATGGTATTGCTTGATGACCATGAGCGTGGCGGCAGGCGCGGTGGCGGAGGCAATCGCGCCCAGGGTCAAAGCCAAAGGAAGCGAAACAAGATCCGGCCAGATGAAATGAGCGCCGATCAAAGCAAGCAGAACCAACGCGCTCGCGCCCAAGGCCTCCATCACGGTGATGATGATCACCCGTTTGCCAACCTGCTTTAAGGTGGAGATCTTAAACGAAGAGCCAATCGAGAAGGCGATGAAACCGAGGGCGACGGTCGAGACCCAGCCGATCCGTTTTACATAGTAAAAGATCGGCGAGATTTCCGGGTTATTCGCCCCGAGGAAATCAAAGCCATTGAAGAAGAGGCCGAACACGAATGGGCCGATCAAAATCCCGGTGATGATATAACCGGTGACATTCGGCATCTTGATGAGCTTCATAAGCCGGGTGGAAAGCAATCCCACCAGCAGCATGAAAGCGAGATAGAGGAAGAGGAAATTCTCCATGCTTATAAAGCCCCTTCGTAGTCCTCGATCTTATACGAGAACATCGCGCCTTTGATCCGTTGGAAGTTTTCGGTCATCTCGCGGATCGTCCCTTTGAGGGAATCCAATTCGTTTTCGTCGACGATATACATCGAAAACGTCGATTCGCCGGCATTGACCAGCCTCTCCCAGCTTTGCAAGGAGAAGAACTGATGGTCTTCATAACGTTCTTCGAGGGCATGCTTCAAAGAAGCAGTCTCGATGACGGTGCCGTTGAAGCCATGCGCTTTGATGGCGTCGAGCACTTCGAGGGCGCGTGGGCCGTTTTTGAGGATCAGATAGAGGATGTGTTTCATAAGTTCAACCTTCTTCGCGGCTATTATAGGAGGATTTCCGCGCGCGAGTGAAAGAAAAAAGCAAGGACGGGTTTCCTTGCTTTGCTTTCTTTAAGGACGGAAGTTTAGCTTGATTGCTTCAAAGGTTTCCGGGGAGAGGTCGTGCTCAACCTTGCAGGCATCTTCTTCCGCGACTTTCTTCGGAACCCCGAGGCTGATGAAGAAGTTGGTGAGGACCTGATGGCGTTCGTAGACCCCTTGGGCGATCTTGCGGCCTTCCTCAGTGAGGCAAAGCTCTTTGTCGGGTCCGAACTGGATATAGCCATTTTCCTCGAGGCGGTGCATCGCGATCGAAACCGAAGCGCGCGAGAAGTGGAGGGAGTTGGCGACGTCGATCGCGCGGACATTATCTTGCCCGCGTTCTTCTTCCAGCATCAGGATGCGTTCCAAATAGTCTTGGGCGGATTCGAAAAGTTCCATACCATAATTAAAAACCTTCCGCGGAAAAATGCAAATCGCGCGCTTAGGAAAAAAGCACAGCTTTTCCGTTTCAATATTCCGAAGTGTTGGGGTACAATGCCCCTCATGAAGAAAGCGCTCCTTCTTTATAGCTCCAAAAGCGGCCATGGCCAGATGGTCACCCATCATGACAAGATCATCGCCGGGCTCAAAAAGGCTTTTGATGTGGTCGACGAATGCAAAACCAAAACCGCTGAAGAAGGGCAGATCGCCGCGCGGAACGCCTGCGGGGTTTATGATGCCCTGATCATCGCGGGGGGCGACGGGACTTTCTATAACGCGGTCAATGCCTTGGCGGCTTTGGAGAATACCCCGGTCCTTGGCTATATCAATAATGGCACGATCGGCGATATCGGCAGGAATTTCGGGATCGGCGGGAGCTATCGCAAGGCGATCAAGACGATCCAAAAAGGGGAAATCGCTTCCTTTGACATCATGCAGGTCAATGAAGGCTATGCCGGTTATGTCGCGGCAGTGGGGGCCTATGCCGATATTCCTTATATCACCCCACGGAAGCCCAAAAAGCTTTTGGGCCGCATCTCTTATTACCTTTTGGCGGTCAAAGCGTTATTCAAACGCAAGAAATACCATGTGTGGGTGGAAGCCGATGGCCTCAGTTACGAACAAGATGTCCCATTTGTCCTGTTGATGAACGGGACCAACGTCGGTGGCTTCTACGTCAATAACTATGGCAATATCTTCGACGGCCATCTGGACCTATATTTGGCCAAACCCGCGCTTTTCAATGGCTTGCTCCAGTTCTTATTCCACCGTTGGACCATTAAGCGGATCGAATGCAAGGAAGTCACGATCCGCACCGATTGCCCGGATCCCTGGGACCTCGATGGCGAAGCCGGGGCCAGCGGCGAAATCCGCGTCAAACTGCTTCCAAAGCACCTTCGCATTTTTTCCAACAAAGGCGTAAATCCGTAATTATTTCGCGCTTTTGCGGAGTTTTTGTTCTTTTTTCTTTGCGCGCCTATGCTAGAATTAGGCACTGATGGAGGCTTCTAGATGAAACGCAGGAAGAAAATCATTATTTTGACTGTCGTCGCTTTTATATTGGCGGCGGTCGCAATCGTCGGTGGGATGCTCATGAGCTTGCTTCCCTTCTACGCCGATATCTTCAATTTCGAAGGCATCGTTGGGGTATATAACCTCTGCGTCAAAACCCTGCCTCATTACATTTTCCTCGCCATCAAGCCCGAGGATGGGAAACTGGTGAACAACACGACCCTTTCTTTCTTGGGCGTCGTGATCTTCATGGTCCTTTTGGGCATCCTCTTGATGTTCCGCATCGGCTACAAGAAAAACATCAAAGCCCATGGCGTTTGGTTCTTGGTGTTCTGGCTTTTGCTCGGCGCGGTCTACTCGCTTTTCGTCCTCGGCCTTTTCACCACCAATTTCCTCCCCAGCGTGGATGGCGTGGTCTATTCCAAGAACAAGTTCGGCGCGATCGGCTATGTGCTTGACCTCACGCTCAACGACAACGCGTTCCTCAACGTCTTATTCAAGATCATCAGCTTCATCCCGATCGCTTTGATCCTCGCTTCCTTCATCGTTTTGCTCGTCGCTTATTTCCGCGATTTCTCCTTGCTTGGCAAGAAAGCCAACGAGATCGCATATCTCGAAGCTTGCGAAGCGGCCGAAAGAGAAGGCCGCCTGAAGCCCGAACGTCCGGAAGGCGATGACGAAGAAGAACCCGTCCTCAGCCAAGAAGAAAAGAAGGAAGAAGTCGCAAGCCAAGAGAGCTTCCCGAAGGTCTTCGGCATCAGCGATGGCAAAGGCGGAATCCAGGGCCCGATCCTCGTCCAATATATCAATACCCAGACCGGCGAAGCCAAGCAGGCTCCATATGATCCTGGCCACGCCGCGGAGAAACGGCCTTCCGATGTCCCGCTTGACGAAGTCAAGGCTGCCATCACCGGCCAGAAGTCGATGAGCGCGGAAGATGTCCGCAAGATCATCCAAGAAGAATTCGCCCGCGAGCGCTTGGAGAACCAAGCCGCGATCCCGAATTCCGATTCCGCTGAGCTCCGCGACCTTTTGAAGCTCCAGCTTGAGGAACCAAAACCCGAGCCCAAACCCGAGGCCGATATCAAACCTTCGGCCATCGCCGCTTCGGATCCATCCAACGCTGAGCCCAAGCAAGAACCGGTGCAGACGCTGTCTCAAGAAGACATCCAAGCCGTCATCCGCGATGAGTTATTGATGTTCCAGCAAGCCCAGACCGAGGCCGAAGAAGCCAGACTGGCTGAGCGGGAGAACCGCGAGCAGGAAGAACTCGCCCGCCGCAAAGCCGAAGAGCAGAAGTCCGAAGAGGAAGCCAAGGCTTTGAAGGACCGCGAGGACGATTACCGCCGACAGCTCGAAGAGACCGCCAGGCTCAAGGCCGAGAAGGAAGCGGTGGAGGAAGCCCTCCGTAAGCTCCAGTCCCAAGAGCCTGAGAAAGTCGTTGCTCCCGCCGAGCCGAGTTTATCCGCCGACCAGATCAAACGCTTGATCGCCGAAGCCCTTGCCGAACAGAAACAAGCCGAACCTGCGCCGGTTGAGGCCAAAGAAGGCCTTTCTGGCGATGAGGTCCGCGCAATCATCCGCGATGAGCTTTCCGGCTTGCTCATCCCGCAACAGCAACCCCAACCCGTCGTCGTTACGGTGAATGCCCCCGCCCCCGAAGAGGCGAAGGAAGAAGAACCCGCGCCCGTCGAAGAGCCGAAGAAACGCGTCGTCGGCGCGATCAACCCCGATCTGCCGCCGCATGATAAGATCATCCGTATTTCCTTCCCCGATCGCATGGTCGACGCCGATGATCTGATGAAGAGCAACTATAACGAGCTCAAGAGCGAGCTCATGGCCTATGGCATGAAGTCCCGCGTCTCGAACTCCGGCGATACTTTCCGCCTCCATAAGGTCACTTATGTGAAGATCGCGATCGCCGGCAAATCGCTGAAGCTCTACATGGCCCTCGATCCGAAGGATTACGCCGATAGCTCGCTCCCGATCGGCGATGTCAGCGCCAAGAACACCTACAAAGACATCCCGTTCGTCTTCAAGGTCAAAAGCCCGCTCTCGATGCGGAGGGCAAAGCAGTTGATCGCCGAGCTCATGGACAAGCATGACCTCGAGCAAGGCAAGGTCAACCCGCATAATTGGGCCGACGAATTGAAGGATTACAAGCCGACCGGCGCCAAAGAAGAAGACGAATAATCTTCCCAAGATGCCCGTCCCGAAAGGGGCGGGCTTTTTTGCGTTTATCCCCGTTTATGCTATAATCCTTGCTCGTACGATTGGAGTTGATGCTAATTGGATGACCCTTTAAGTTGGATATCACTGGCTGCGATCCTGCTTTTTATTTTGCTCTCGGGCTTCTTCTCGGCTGCCGCGACTGCCTTCTCTTCTTTGAACAACTACCGTTACAAGGTCCTCGCCGAAGATGGCGATAAGAC
>CADCLZ010000018.1 GCA_902802365.1 uncultured Erysipelotrichaceae bacterium
CAGTTGGTCATTCATCGTTTTGTTCCTCCTCGATGTTTATCTTCTCCCCGTTTTTATAAAGGGTATGAACGACGTTTTCGGCGCATTCCTCCACCATCGGGAGGTAATCCCACTTCGCCTCGTAGAAGGCGCATTCCTCGGCCTTGGGCTTGGTCTTCGGCTTCTTGGGCTTGAAGATCGTGCAGCAATCCTCATATGGCCTGATCGAGATCTCATAGGTCCCGATCTTCTGGCTTTCTTTGATGATGGTGAGC
The DNA here is from genome assembly GCA_902802365.1 of uncultured Erysipelotrichaceae bacterium. Lineage (GTDB taxonomy): Bacteria > Bacillota_I > Bacilli_A > RFN20 > CAG-826 > Alloenteromonas. Next base: position 255 of record CADCLZ010000018.1, read on the forward strand.
TTATCTTCGGCGGCCAAGGGACGAAGGATCGGGAAATTGGTCACTTCATTGATGCATTGGATAGAATCCAATGTCTGGGAAGCGACCTGGCCGATCGCCTCGCCGGTGGCCAAGCATAGGGCGTGGCGCTTTTTGGCGACGAGGACGGCGATGCGGAGCATCATCCTCCGCATGATCGTGATGCAATAGGGCTCCGGCACATGGGCGTAGATCGCCTCTTGGAGCTTGGTGAAGGGGACGACGTTCAGGCAGATCCCCTCCTGATAAGGGGAGAGCTTGGCGAGGATGTCCTCGAGCTTATCGATGACCGCCTCCGAGGTATAAGGGGGCGCGGCGAAATGGATGCATTCGAGCTTGATGCCGCGGCGGAGCAAGCGATACGCGGCGACCGGGGAATCGATGCCCCCGGAAAGCAAAAGCAATGCCTTGCCATTCATCCCCAAGGGATAGCCGCCTAAGGCCGGATAATCATGGCAGGATAGATAAGCGTTCTTCTCGCGGATCTCGCAGCGTAGGGCCACATCGGGGGAATGAACGTCGACGGTGAACGGGGCGTCGTGGCTTAAGATATACCCCGCCAGCGCGGCGCAGACTTCATAGCTTTTAAGAGGATATGCCTTATCGGTCCGCTTGGTCTCGATCTTGAAGGTTTTCCCTTCTTCTTGGAGCAATAGCTCCAACGCCTTCTCCTTCAAGACTTCGATGTCTTTGGGAAGGATATGGACCAAGGAGATCCTCTGGATGCCGGAGACCTCTTGCAAACGATGGACCACCGCGTCGAATTCATCGTCTTGATAGGAGACGTAAATATGGTCGCGGTCGGAGGTGACCTCGACGGAGAATTCCTTCAGGGCGTGGCGGATATTCCGCCCCAGGCAGGAGACGAATTTATTCCGATTGGCGCCTTTGGTGCTAAGTTCCCCGAAGCGGATCAATAGATATGCCTGGCTCATCGGTCGCGCACCTCCAGGAGGATTTGATTCAACTTGGCTAAGAAGGCGTCGATTTCCCCTTCATCGCTCGCATGGGAGAAAGACACGCGGATCGCGTTCTTCGCAAGGCCTTCTTCCAACCCCATCGCCGCCAAAACCGGCGAGCCGACATCGGCCTTTTCGTCGCAGGCGGCATGACTCGAGACATAGATCCCGGCTTCGGAGAGGGCTTCCACCACCACCGAGGCTTTTTTGTGAAGCAAAGAGAAATTGACGAGATAGGGGCTGGCGTCCAGAGGCGAATTGATCCTGATCTCCGGGTTTTTGCCTAGGCCTTCCCGAAGCCTGGCGTTCAAGGCTTTGGCTTTCTCGAGATTCGCGGCTTGATCCTTCAGCGCTTTCTTGAGCGCCAAAGCGATCGACAAAGCGCCGGCGACGTTGACCGTTCCGGCCCTAAAGCCGTCTTCTTGGGTGCCCCCGGCGTTATTGGGAAAGAGCTTGATGGTCTTCTTCAAAACCAAGCACCCGGTGCCTTTTAACCCGCCGAACTTATGGCCGGAGAAGGAGATGAGATCGACGTCTTTCCAAGGGAATTTGCCCTTGCCGATCGCCTGGGTGGCATCGACGTGGAAATAAGCTTTCGGGAAAGAATGGACGACCTTGGCAAGCCCGGCGATGTCATTGACCGAGCCAACCTCGTTATTGACCGCCATCGCGGAGACGAGGATGGTATTGGAATCCATCGCTTCCAAAAGGCGCGATGGGGTTAAAACCCCATTCTCATCGATTGGGAGGGTGGCGACGTCGAAGCCGAAGCCTTCCTTTAATTGCTTTAATGGGCTCTTCACCGAGGCATGCTCCCCATTATCGGAGACGATCTTTTTGCCGCGGCTTTGGTATTGGAAAGCCACGCCTTTCAAGGCGAGGTTGTTCGCTTCGGTCGCCCCCGAGCAGAAAAGCACCCGGTGGGTGGAAGATACTCCTAGAAGAGAAAGGATCTCCTCCTTCGCTTTGCGCAGTTCTTTGGCGGCGTCTTGCCCCGCCCGATGGGGCGAGTTGGCGTTCCCGAACGTTTCGAAGCTCTCCTTCGAAAAAAGTTCGAGGACGTCAGGATCCGGCCGGGTGGTCGCCGCGTTATCCAGATAGATCATTTTATTCACCGACGTGCCGCCTCTTGAGTTCCTTCAACGTCTCGTCGTAGCTCCGTAAGAAATCGCCCGAGAAGTATAGGCCCTCGGTCTGGAGCAATAAGGTATTCACTTCGCCGAAGTGGTTGCGTTCGCGGTTGGCGAAGACGATCGCCGCCTCGGAAAGCATCATCTGCTGATGGTCGTGGCGGATGTTCTTGATCAGCTCATCGCCGGTCCCCTTGATCTTGGCGACCAAGGCATCGATCTTCATGGCGTCGATCGGGGTGCTGTTCAGGGATTTGTAGCATTCGTCGATCAAGCCGTAAAGCTCGTCGATCGCCGGGTCATAACGGCTGGAAACCGCATCGAGGCCGATTTCGCGGACCATGGTTTCCGCCTCTTTGAGGCGGGCATATGTGTCCTGAACGACTTTGAGCGCCCCCTCGGAATCCTGCTTGAGGGAATTGAGATAGTGCTCGAAATCATCGATCGCGTTTTGGGCCTGCTCGGCTTCATCGCGGAGTTGATGCATGCGGTCGACCAAAAGCGAATACGGCTGATGGGTGCCGGAATGGATGAAGGTATCGAGGGAGCGCTTTGTGGCGCCGGCCTTGTTGATCTGGTTCTTGATGCCGTCGATCTTCGCCTGCTCTTCGCCGGCGATGACGAAGATGCGCTTGACCTGAGGGAGGGCGTTGCAAAGGCGGATGTATTTCTTCTCGATCGCGGCTTCGTTTTGATAGATCTCGTCGCATTCGTCGACGAAGATCCGCTTCGCCTCTTCTTCTTTGGCACAGCCTTCGAAATAGTCGTCGATCCGGGCGAGGATGCCGTCGAGTTCGGCCTGCACCCCGCGCAGATCGAAGCGCTGCACGCGTTTGGTGATGTTCTTCAATTGGTCTTCCATCGCCTGGATGTCGTCGCGGTTCATAAGATGGAAAAGCGGGTACCCGCCGCGGATCATCTCCTCATAGCGGTTGGTGAGGGAAACGATTTTATCGGGGATCGCGCTTTGGATGACGACGCAGATGCCCGGGAGGAGCTGGAAGATCTTCGCGAGTTGATCGATGACGGAAGAGATCTTCGGAAGAAGATCCTTGGCGTCTTGATATTGGGCGCTTTCGACGTAGGTCTCGAATTTCTGGAAATAGACCTCGAGATTGGCGAACACCGCGTCGAAGGATTGGGAAAGCAACGTCAAATCGGCTTGCTTGACGTAATAGTCCTGCTTGATTTTGCGGAGCTGCTCCTTCAGCTGGAGCGAGGCCTGGCGGCATTCTTCTTCCGGCTTGATGACGTTGACCAAGTCGGTGTTCAGCGAATTGACGCGCATCTCGTAATCGGCGATCTGGGCTTTGACTTCGGGGAAGTAATCCTTGAGGTCCTTCCACTTCCGGTCGCTGGCCATGTCCTTGATGCGGTTGATCGCCGCGGTGGCCGAGGCGTCATCCTTATCGCGGATTTCGCGGTAACGCTTGTTGAAGCGCATATGGATGTCGACGTAGAGGAGATTGGTGCGGGAGATGATTTCCAATCTTCGCACGAATTGATTGTCCTGCCCGAAAAACAAACCGTGGAGATATTCGTATTTCCGGGTGAGTTCGCGGACCGCTTTCCGGGCTCTGGCGTGGGCGAAGACCGTGAAGTTCAGCAAGATGAAAACCAGGATGAGGGCAACCGATACGCTGACGATGATGGCAATCAGCCCGCCAATAGGCATATCTAAGACAGGGACGCGGTAAAACATATCTTGATTAATATAGCACTCCTACCCGCTCGCGCGAAGAGGCAGAGTGAGAAAATCACTTTTATACACTGTCTAAAAATGTTGAAAAAGGATACCACACAATATACTAGATAGTGCGATAATTCCCTAAAAAGGAGGAAGCGAAATATGAGCAAATACGCGACGAATTTCGCCGTCAGCCAAAAGATGCTGAACCTTTGTTCTTCGATCATGGAAAAAGTCGGCCAGGCCAATACGCTCCAGGTCCATGAGGCCTTAAGCGCCCGGGAGGTGAAGCAGATCCTCCCCGACCCATTCGACTTCGCGGGATACCAGGCAAAGCTGCCCGCGGATCGCAAGATCTCCAAAACCGCGGAGAAGATGTTCGCCTGGACCGAGAAGAACCAGAAGAAGATCCATCCTTTGATCGGGGCTTCGGTCATGGCTTACACCCTGACGATGGCGACTCCCCTGCTTCCCGAGGAATATGGGCTCGCCCTCCTTCAGGGGAAAGCGGTCCTCGCCGCCTTCCGCCCGATCTTCCTCCACGTCGATTTCGAAGAAAAGGCGCTCACCGACAAACGGTATCAAAAAGCCCTCGATGACTGCGGCGAGAAGCTCGACATGGGCCCCTACATCACCTATCTGTTGGAAAGGATCGACGAAGCGATCGGCGCGACCTTGCTCGCGGTAACCGGCTTCGAAGGCAAGAAATCCCCCTGCGTGAAAAAGCTTCTCCAGATCATGCGGGCCGGGCAGGAATATTCCTCCAAGGACATCGCCGGCAAATTGGGGCTTAAATCACGGGTGGCCGTCAAACGCAACTACCTTGAGCCCGCCTTAAAAGGCGGATACATCGAGATGCTCTTGCCGCAGAAACCGCACTCCCCCAATCAGCGCTATCACAAGGTCATTCGTAAGGACGAAGCCTGATTTTGTGCATTATGCATAAAGAATTGCCGTCGAATTCTCCGGAATCGGCGGTTTTCTCTTGCAATCGCATACCCGCTCCCGTATACTCCTACTCGCGCAATAAGGCAGCATGCCTCTACGCTTCCGACTGACGTCGGGCAATCCGAAAGTAAGCCAGCGCTACCTGGCCGAAACGCCCGACACCCGGGAAGATGGAAGAGACACCTATCTTTGAAGTGCAAGGAAAGGAGTAAACAAACTATGTCTAGGTACACTGGAAGCAGCTGGAAAAAGAGCCGTCATCTTAACTTTTCCATCCTCGAAACCGGGGAAGAGCTGAAAAAGCGTGCGTATGGTCCGGGTCAGCACGGCCAGGATCGTCATCGGAAACCCTCCGAATACGGCATTCAGCTTCTCGAAAAGCAGAAACTCCGGACCCTTTACGGGGTCAATGAGCGTCAGTTCCGCCGCCTGTTCCTGATCGCCAAGAAAGACCCGACCGTCACCGGTCTCGCCTTCTTCCGCATCTTGGAAAGCCGGCTCGACAACCTCGTCTACCGGATGGGCTTCGCCAGGACTCGCGCTGGTGCGCGTCAGCTTGTCAATCACGGGCACATCCTCGTGAACGGCAAGAAAGTCGACATCGCCTCCTACCTCTGCAAGGTCGGCGACAAGATCTCCCTCAAAGAGACCTCGCCCCTTAAGGTGGTTCGGGAATCGCTCGACTCCGTCGCGACCTCCGTGGCTTATGTGAAAGTCGACAAAGAGAAGATCGAAGGCATCTTCGAGCGTGAGCCCGAACGCAACGAACTTCCCTCCGACATCGCGGAAAGCCAGATCATCGAGTACTACAACCGCAAGCTCTGATCAGAAGGCAAGAAAGCCCTGGGTTCCAGGGCTTTTTTTCTATAAGAAAAACCGGCGGTTGCCGGTTAGATTCTTTTCGCGAGTTCCTTCGCCTTCTTTTTGGCTGCGAGGATTCTTTCCTCCCCTTCTTCTGGAGAGACTTCATCTAAGCCATTGGCCGAGACGATTTCAAAAGAAGAGATCTTCCAAAGCCAGCAAAGGGCTTTGAAATAGGAGGAGGCGGCATCAAGCTCCGAACCGTCCTCGATTTCAAATCCGCGGGTGGTGAGATAGACCAAGGCTTTAGCTTTGCATCCCCCGCCCAAACTCGGATCGTAGAAGGTGAAGCCGGCGATCGAACAACGTTCAATGAACGCGCGGAGCAAAGAAGGGACGCTCATGTCGTAAAACGGCGCGGCCACCACGAGCAAATCGCAGTCGGCGACCTTGCGGGATGCTTCTTGATATTCCATAGGAATATCAGTGGTCAAAACATCTTGGGAGAGCTTCGGCTGAAAGCCAAGTTTCTCCAAATCGATCCGCTCGATTTCATAACGCGAAGAGGCTTCCTCGAGGAAAGCGTCCGCGATCTTCTTCGTGCGGCTGATCCCTCCGCGCAAGCAGCAATCCAAATAGAGGAGTTTCATCTTAGAAAACCCCGAGATAATAGTTCTTCTTGCCGCGGCGGATGACGACGTATTTGCCGAAGAGGGCGTCGGCTTTGCCGATCAGCTTTTCGCCATCGCTCGTCTTTTCGCCGTTGAGGGAAATGGAGTTGCCGGCGAGGAAAGTCCTGGCTTCGCGCTTCGAGGAGGCGGCGCCCAAACCGATCAAGACGTCTTCGAGCTTGAGCCCTTCTTCCAACGGCTTCTTCAAGGAGCCGAGGAGTTCTTCGATCTCTTCTTCTTTGAGCTCGTTGACGCGGCCCGAGAATAAGACTTCGGACATATGAACCGCTTCTTCGGCCGCTTCTTGGCCATGGATCGTCATCGTCACTTCGTAAGCGAGCTTCTTTTGCGCGATACGGGCGCCCGGGGAGGCGAAATGCTCCCTAGCGATATCTTCGATCTCTTCCTTGGAAAGGAAGCTGAAGACCTTTAGGTAGCGGACCGCATCTTCGTCGGTCGTATTGATGAAATATTGATATAAGGCATATGGCGAGGTGAGTTTCGGATCGAGGAAAAGCGCCCCTTGCTCGGATTTCCCGAATTTCTTGCCGTCGCTCCTCATCAAAAGCCGCGCGGTCATCACGCCGACTTTTTCGTTTTCGCCATCGATCTTGCGGATCAATTCCAAACCAGAGGTCAGGTTCCCCCACTGGTCGTTGCCGCCGATCTGGAGGGTGACGCCATGCTCATGATGGAGTTTATAGAAGTCGATCGACTGAAGAATCTGATAAGAGAACTCGGTGAACGAGATGCCGGCCTCCAAACGCGATTTGACGATTTCCTTCGAAAGCATGTAGTTGATCGGGAAATATTTGCCATAGTCGCGGAGGAAATCGATCATGCTCATTTTGCCGAGCCAATCGTAGTTATTGACCAATTCGCCCTTTTCGGGATCGCTGAGGTCGATGAAACGCTCCAGCTGGGCGCGGATCGAGGCGGTGTTCTTGGCCAAGGTCTTTTCGTCTTGGAGGTTTCGCTCTTTGCTCTTCCCAGAGGGATCGCCGATCATCCCGGTCCCACCGCCGACGACGGCGATGACTTTGTGGCCGGCGCGCTGAAGGCGCATCAGCAAACAGATCATGACGAAATTGCCGAGGTGCATCGAACTGGCGGAGGGGTCGAAGCCGCAATAGATGGTTTGCTTGCTGTCAAATAGCTCGCGGACGGCTTTCTCGTCGCTATATTGCTCAATCAGACCACGGTAATTCAGATCGTCGATGATGTTTTTCATAAGAAGCTCCTAATCGCTAAGCGATATTCTACCGCAAGAAACGGAAAAGCCCACGAAAAAAGAAAAGCGGCCCATTTATTGGGCCGCGATCTTTTGCTTTAGTGGAAGGCTTTCGTGGTGCTATGACGGAGGATCAAATCCGGATCGAAATGCGTGACTTTGTCGATCAGATTGTGGTTCATTAAGTCGATCAGCATATACATCGCGCTCTTGCCGACCTCGAACATATCGATGTTCATCGAGGTCATCGTCGGACGGACGATGTCGGCGTATTTGGTGCCGACCAAGGAGAGGACCTCCACCTGCTCCGGAACCTTGAGGCCGCTATCGGTCGCCGCGTTGAGAACCGCGGCTGCGATCGAATCGCGATAGGCGATAAAGAAACCTTCTTTATGGATCTTGAAATAATCCAAGAAGTCGCGATAAGTCCGAGAAGTGGAATCATCGCAGTTCAGGACATTGTACTTTTTTCCAAGTTTTTCATGGGTCTTGATGAAAGTTTTTTCACAATCGCTCAACAGGCGTCCGGAGTTATGGACATGGAGGAAAGTCATGTCGTGGGCGCCGCCCTGCTCATAATAGCGTTCGATGAGCGCGGAAAGGGTTTCTTCATAGTTCCAGGGCACGCAGCCGACGCGGTCGCCGGTGATCCTTTTATTGATGACGATCGTCGGGACGTTATAGGAATTGATCTTCGCGACGTCTTCGGTATCGAGCTCGTCGTCGAAGATGATGACGCCGTCAACATGGCTGGAGATGACCTTCTCAATCATTGATAAGGCTTCTTCCCGCGAATGCGAAGTGGTGAAAAGCGTGATGTTCAGCCCTTTTTGGCGGGCGGCGCTGGTGATGCCATTCAACATGTTCGCGATATAAACATAGTTCGCGCTCGGGATGATGCAGCCGATGTTGGTCGTGCGATTCGTGGCCAAAGCCTGCGCCAATCCGGAGGGTTTATAGCCAAGGCGGGCGATCGTCTCTTCGACCTTCTTTCTGGTGGCCGGGGTGACGTTGCCCTGCTTATTGATGACGCGGCTCACGGTGGCAAGGGAGACTCCCGCGGCCTGAGCGACTTGATAAATGGTGACTCTATCTTTTAGGTTTTCCATTTCTTTACCTCC
>CADCLZ010000019.1 GCA_902802365.1 uncultured Erysipelotrichaceae bacterium
GTTTTCGTTGCGAATATGCATATCGCTAACTATAAAGATGGAACGATCTATAATGTTGATCATCTCCGCGACCGGAAGCTGCTCCTTAAAAAGAAGGAGATCAGGAAGCTCGCGAATGCTTTGAAGGGCACGGGCGTCACCTGCGTCCCCACCAAAGTCTTCCTGCAGCGTGGATATGCGAAGATCGAGATCGCGATTGCCCAAGGCAAGAAAGCCCACGATAAGCGCGATGCTTTGAAAGAGAAGGATCTGAAGAAGCGGCTTGCCAATGCGCGGCGAGAAGGCGTCAAAGCCAGCGGAGAATGAGATGAATTACCAAGAGATACTGAATTATTTGGATGAACGGGACTTCGGCCGTTATGAGCGCGACTCCTTCGACGAGTTCTTGAAGAAAGAGAAGTTTTCCTTTTCGCTCCCTTCCGTCCATATCGCAGGAAGCAATGGCAAAGGGGCGACTCTTTTCTATATGAAGAACATCTACCAAGAGGCGGGTTACCACGTAGGGAGCTTCCATTCCCCATATTTTTACGATGTCCGCGAGATGATTCAGATCGACGATGAGCCAATCTCGGAAAACGACTTCGTCCGTTTGTTCAATCAAAACGAAGCGCGGTTTAGGAAATTCGATTTAACCGCCTTTGAAATGGAGGCCTATATCGCCTTCTCTTATTTCCTGGAGAAGAAGCCGGATATTTGCCTGATCGAATGCGGGATGGGTGGGGAGATCGACGCGACGAACGTCTTTGATCCCTTGCTTGCCATCATCACCTCGGTTTCTTTGGAGCATACCGCGTATTTAGGGAGAACCTTATCGGAAATCGCTCAGAGCAAAGCAGGCATCATCCGCCCAAAATGCCAGGTTTTGACCGGCATTCTTGACCAAGCTGCGCGCAAAGTGATCATCGATATCTCCAATGAGCTTGGTGCGACCTATCATGAGGCCAGCGAATACCATTTCCCCGTCTACGATAAGGGCACGCTTTCCTTCTCTTACGAAGGCAAAGAAAAGGTTGAGATCAAAACCTCTGCGATTTATCAGATGAAAAATGCCTCTTTGGCGATGAGCGCGGTCCGTATTTTGCAAGAGCGTTTCCCGGTTTCGGAAAGCGCGGTGCGCGCGGGTTTATTGAAGGCTGAGCCGATCCTTCATTTGGAGCAACACGGCGACTTCATCTTGGATGGGGCCCACAATCCGGAAGCGATCAAGGCGCTGAGCGAAACCCTCGATACGATTTATGCCGGGCGGAAGATCCATGCTTTATTCGCTTCCTTCCGCGACAAGAACATCAACAACGAGTTCCCGATCCTCGGAACTTACGCCTCCGACATCACCTTAACGACCTTCCCGCATAAAAGAGCGCGGGTCGAAGACGATTATTTCCTCTATTTGGAGGATTATCCTTATCGGGAAGACTATAAAGCCGCGATCGAAGAGCTAAAAGCCGCCTATCCAGGCGATTTGATCCTGGTTACCGGTTCTTTGGCCTTCGCCGCTTTGGTCAGAAAATACGTTTTGGAGTCCCAAAAATGAAGATTCGTTATTCGCCCGTGCAAAGAATCGTGATCGCGGCGATGATGCTCGCTTTGGCAACGCTGGCCACGATCATCTCGAAGATGGTTTCCATCCCGATCTTTCGTTTTGCCTCGGTTTCTTTTGCGCCGGCGTTGATCATGTTCTCTTCCTTCGCCCTCGGCCCACTCTATGGCGCGATGGTCGGGGCAGGGGCGGATATCCTTGGCGCCTTTATCTTCCCGACCGGGGTCTATAACCCAATCTACACGGTGATCGCCGCTTTATGGGGAACGCTTCCTTGGCTGCTTCTATTCTTAACCAAGAGATGGCGGGCCGCTTTACGCTTCCCGGTGGCGATTTATATCGCGTTGGTTCTGCTTCTTTCTTTGCTTGCCGTTGGTTTCTACGCCACCGACTATTTCAACTCAATGGGCGAAAACGGGGTTTGGCTGAAGCCGTTGATCCTCAGCGTCCTATTCGTCATCGACGTCGGCCTCTGCATAGGCCTTCATTTCACGAATCTCCATTTCCAAAAGCAGATTTTGGATTATACCGATATCCCTTCGCCAAACGAAGTCGCCTTGATCGCGTTGACCCTTCAGGTTGCTTTGGGGATCTTCGCAACCGCCGGGGCATTGAGTTTCTACTTCTTTGTCCTTGGAAGCGGCGATTATCCGATCGGGCTAAGCTTTTGGATCATCGCTTTGCTTTTAAGCGCGTTGGCCACCCCGAATATTTTGGTCAATTCCGCGTTGGTGAGCTGGCTTTTGATCTTCGTGAGACGGTTTGGGAAAATGGGCGAGATTGAGGATAAAAACGATGAGTGAAGAAGAAAAAGAGCAGCAGGAATTGGATGTTTCCGAATTAAGCGAAGAAGAAAAGAAAGAGATCGGCTATCACTTCCCATTGATTTGGGGGATCATCTTCGGGGTCATTGCCCTGGCGATGATCGCCTGCATCATCGTGATCGTGAACCTTCCTTCCTAAGAAAGCTTCTTGCCTGGTTAAACCAGGCATTTTTTGTTCTATAATTAACTCACTATGAGCGAAGTCAGAAAACTTTGGCAAGATGAAGCCATTTACCAAATTTATCCGCGTTCTTTTTGCGATTCCAATGGCGATGGGGTCGGGGATATCCCCGGGATCATCTCCAAACTCGATTATCTAAAGGATTTGGGGGTCAAAATCATCTGGCTTTCCCCGGTTTATGAAAGTCCGCTGGACGACATGGGCTATGACATCTCCGATTATCGCAAGATCCGCCCGGAGCTTGGGACGATGGAGGATATGGACCGCTTAATCAAGGAAGCAGGCGAACGCGGGCTTAAAATCGTCATGGATTTGGTCGTGAATCATACCTCGGACGAGCATGAATGGTTCCTCAAAAGCAAAGACCCGGCCTCGCCTTATCACGATTACTACATTTGGCGGAAAGGAAGAAAGAACAACAAGAAGCCGCCGAACAATTGGACTTCGATGTTCGTCGGCTCGGCTTGGACCTATGTTCCTGAGGTTGGGGAGTGGTACCTTCACCTTTATGGTGAAAAACAGCCTGATTTAAACTGGCACAACCCCAAAGTCTATGAAGAAGTCAAAGGGATCGTCGAGTTCTGGCTGAACAAAGGAATCTATGGCTTCCGCTGCGACGTCATCAACCAGATCTACAAGACTTCATTAGAAGATGGGAAAGGCATTTCGCCTTCTGGGCGCGGGATGGAGCATTATCTCAATCAGCCTGGCAACCACGAGATTCTTCGGAGGCTTCATGAAGAAGTCTTCGCTGCCCGCGGCGACTCTTTGATGCTCGGCGAGACGTTTAACGTCGATTATGAGAATGGCCGGAAGTTCCAAGAGAACAAAGAGCTCGACATCTTCTTTATTTTCGATCACATGATGGTCGATAAATCCTACAATCCTTTGGCAAAGCCAAAGTTTTCCGTCGAGAAGTTCATGAAGATTCTCTATGACTGGCAAGCCCATTGCCCGATGATGGCGAACTATCTGGAGAACCATGACCAAAGGAGGTCGATTTCCCGCTTTGGGGACCCGAAGAATCATCGAGTGGAATCCGGCAAGATGCTTGCTCTCCTAAACCTCACATTACGCGGAACCCCCTTCGTGTACGAAGGGCAGGAGATCGGGATGATCGATATGCCCCGCGAAGAGCATCATGACGAGTTCGAAGACGTCGCAGCGAAGCGCATCTATAGCTTGATGAAGAAATTCAAGGTCTTCTCCGATTCCTATATCGAGAAGTTCGTGAATCATCTTAACCGCGATCACGCACGTTTGCCCGTCCAGTGGGACGATTCCCCGAACGCCGGCTTCTCCCCGGAGGGAGTGAAGACTTGGCTCCCAGTGAACCCCGATTACAAAGAGGTCAATGTCAAAGTCCAAGAGAAGGATCCCGACTCGCTTCTGAACTATTACAAAGCCCTTCTTCACTACCGCTCTGAATCGGACACTCTTCGTATGGGAGACTTCGTTCCGATGCAATTGAAGGGACCCGTATATGCGTTTTCGCGGAATTTTAAGGGCAAAAGAACAACCACGTTGATCAATTTTTCCAATCAGGAGCAGCCGCTTCCGGGAGAGATCAAAACCGTTTCCGGCGAGCTTTTATTCTCCAATTACGGACGGAAAGCGGTGGAAGAACCCTCCGTTTTGAAGCCCTTTGAGTGCTTTTTGATCGTCGCAAAATAAGAAAAGCAAACAATTGATTGTTTGTTTTTTCGTGTATTTTTTTCCTGTGCGCGTATGCTTTAAAGGGCCTACGGAGGAAAAAACGATGGAAGAAGCAAGAAAAGATAATCTGAATTGGGACGAATACTTTATGGGTGTCGCCGTACTTTCGGCGAAGCGTTCCAAGGATCCTTCCACCCAGGTTGGCGCCTGCATTGTCGACGGCCATCATAAGATCGTCTCCGTCGGGTACAATGGCATGCCGACCGGAATCGATGAGAAGAAAATCCCGTGGGGGCACGGCGATGGCCTCGACTCCAAGTATCTTTATGTCTGCCATGCCGAGTTCAATGCGATCCTCAATACGCGGAATGGCGCCGCGCTGGATGGCTGCAAGATCTATGTCACCCTCTTCCCGTGCAACGAATGCGCGAAGGCCATCATCCAAGTTGGCATCAAAGAAGTCATTTACCTCGATGATAAATATCACGACAAAGTCGAAGAGCAGGCGTCCAGACGCCTATTCGATATGTGCGGCGTGAAATACAGCCATTATTCCGGCCGCGCTTTGGAGCTCGACGTCAAAGAATGAAGATCATCTCCGTCAACAACCTCTCTTTTTCCTACGATGGCGAGCATCCGGCGATCAAGGATGTCTCTTTCGACGTGGAAGAAGGCTCTTACGTTGCCATCATCGGCCATAATGGTTCGGGGAAATCGACGTTGGCAAAGATCCTGATGGGTCTTTTGAATGGTTATGAAGGCGAAGTGAAGCTTTTCGATACCGTTCTTTCCAATCAGAGCATTACTGCTCTACGGAAAAGGATCGGAATCGTTTTTCAAAACCCCGATAACCAGTTCGTCGGTTCGACTGTCGCCGATGACATCGCGTTTGGATTAGAGAACCACGAGGTCCCTCATGAAGAGATGGAAGGAATCATCCACCAATACGCTTCCGAAGTTGGGATGATCGATTTCCTCGATCACGAGCCCGAGTCGCTTTCCGGCGGGCAGAAGCAGCGCGTGGCGATCGCCGGCGTTTTGGCGATGAAACCCGATTTGGTCATCTTTGATGAAGCGACCGCGATGCTCGACCCGAAAGGGAAGCGCGAAATCGCCGATATCATCCTGAAAATGAAGCAGGAGAATCCCAAACTCACGATTCTTTCGATCACCCACGACGTCGAAGAAGCCAATCGCGCCGATGAGGTTCTGGTCTTAAACGATGGGCAGCTTTTCCTCTCGGGGAAACCCAGCGAAGTCTTCGCCCACGGCAAAGAACTTCGGGAGATCCAATTGGATTCGCCGTTTTTGGCAATGCTGATCGAGGCTTTGAAAAAGCAGGGGATCGATGTGCCCCAGGGAATCAATGACGTTGAAAAGCTGGAGGAGTATCTATGCCGATAACCTTCTCCAACGTTTTCTATACCTATAACCCAAAGACGCCGTTAGAAAACGCGGCCTTAAACGGCGTCGATTTGACGATCGAAGACGGTTCTTTCACCGCGATCGTCGGGCGGACCGGTTCAGGGAAATCGACGATGGTTCAAATGATCAACGCGCTTTTGTCCCCCAGTCAGGGCGAAGTGGTGGTCAACGAATTCATCAATGCCGCCGATAAGAAGAAACGCACCAAGAAACTTTATAAAGTCCGGGGCCAAGTCGGGCTCGTCTTCCAATTCCCCGAGTATCAGCTTTTCGCGGATACCGTAGAGAAAGACGTCGCCTTCGCTCCGAAGAATTTTGGGCTCAAAGAAGAAGAGGCCTTGGAGGAAGCCCACAAGGCTCTCCGCGAGGTCGGTTTGGACGAAAGTTTCGATAAGCGCTCGCCTTTTGAATTGTCTGGCGGTGAAAAACGCCGTGTTGCCATCGCGGGTATTTTGGCTTTCCACCCCAATATCCTCGTGGTGGATGAGCCAACCGCCGGGCTTGATCCGCGCGGCGCCTTCCAGATGATGGAGCTCTTCGAAAAAGTCCATAAAGCAGGAACTACGGTCATCCTCGTCACCCATGACATGAACATCGTCCTCCGTTACGCCGACCGCGTTTTGGTCGTCGATAATGGCAAAATCGTCCGTTCCAGCGATCCGGAAACCCTCTTCTTTGAAGACATCGAAAAGTATTCTTTGGAAACGCCGCTCCTATATTCCTTTGTGAAAGGCCTTAGCAAACGCGGCTTCCCACTCGATCCGGGAAAGATCCACGATGTTGACAGTCTTGCCGCCGAAATCGCCGCAAAAAAGGGGGATAAACGATGAAATTCTCCCTTGGCCGCTATGTTCCCTATGATTCTTTGATCCATCGGATCGACCCGCGGGCGAAGCTTTTGGCGATCTTGTTTTTGATGATCTGCATCTTCTTCCCCTATCAGTCTTGGGCGATGACTTTCGCCGTCGATGGGGCGATCTTTCTGTTGCTCGTTGTCTTGCTCTATATGACCAGGACCAAGATCGTCGATATCCTCCGCTCTTTGAAGTCGCTATGGTTCATGATCATCTTCCTGCTTTTGATCTACTGCCTGATTCCGACCACGGAACCGACTTTCCCGCTGGCGTTTGAAGTTGCGGCCTGGAATTGGCGTGTTTATTGGGATTCGTTCCTTCAAGCGGCGAAGATTTTGCTCCGCTTGATGATGATGATCGAGCTCACGATGGTTTTGACCTCTTCCACCAAGCCGCTCGATCTGACCTTCGCCCTTGAATGGTATATGACGCCGCTGAAGGTCATCCATTTCCCCGCTCACGAGATCGCGATGATCATTTCGATCGCCATCCGTTTCATCCCGACCCTGCTCGAAGATACCAGCAGGATCATGAAGTCGCAGGAGAGCCGCGGAGTCAGCTTCTCCCACGGCCGGATCTCCAAACGCGTGGTTTCTCTGACTTCGTTGATTATTCCTCTGTTTGTCTCCGCATTTATGCGGAGCGATGAACTCGCCAACGCGATGGAATGCCGTGGCTATGACCCGCGAGGCAATCGGACCAGATACCGTTTGCTCAAAGCAAAATGGTATGACTGGGTGTTTTTGCTCTTCTGCGCAGCCGTCTTCGGCGTGTTGCTTTGGTTCTCGATCGATCCGCGTTTCAACGCCTTGCTTTTGTTCCCTGCCGAGGTCCACTAATGCGTTACCTTGGGAAGCTCGCCTATAACGGCAAAGATTTCTTCGGCTTCCAAAGGCTGAAAGAGAAGCGTTCCGTCCAAGCGGAAGTGGAACGCGCTTTGTCATGCCTCAACAAAGACCCCGTCACCATCCATGGGGCGGGCAGAACCGACGCGGGAGTCCATGCGACCGGCCAGACCTTCACCTTCGATTTCCCCAAGATTCAGGATTTAGGCCTTTTCACCGAGAAGCTGAACGCTTTGCTTCCCCCGGATGTCCGGGCGTTTGATTTAGAAGAGAAGCCCGAAGGCTTTGATGCCAGGCATCATTGTTCGGGGAAGGCGTATCGTTATCGCTTCAGCTATGGGCCAAGGAACCCATTTGAAGTCGGGTTGATCGCCCAAGTCGGCCAAAAGGATTTCGACCCCAACAAACTCCAAGAAGCCTTGAATCAGTTCGTCGGCAAACACGATTTCCGGAATTTCACCACGAAGAAACTCGATCCCGCGGACTTTGTCCGCACCATCGAAAAGATCGAGGTGAGCATCGAGCCGAGCACCCAGCACGGCGCGGTTTATTTCAAAGGCGATGCTTTCATGACTTATATGATTCGTTTGATCATGGGCACCGCGTTCCGAGTCTGCTTTGGCAAAGCCAAGGCGGAGGATATTCCTGCGCTACTAGAAGCTAAGCCCAGGCATATCCAGCCCTATAAAGCTCCGGCGGAAGGCTTATACCTTGAAGAGGTGTTCTATGAGTAAACTCGATTACACCTATCATTCGCATACAAAACGCTGCGGCCACGCCTTTGGCGAAGACGAAGAATATGTCCTCGCGGCGATCGAAATGGGCTTTAAGGTCATCGGTTTCAGCGACCATGTGATCCTTCCTGATCGTTCGGCCCCCAGGATGCGCGGGGATCCCTTGATGCTGCAGGATTATTTCGATTCGGTGAATTATCTGAAGAAAAAGTATCAGGACCTCATCGAAATCCACCTCGCTTTCGAGGCGGAATGGTTTGGAGAAGAATACGAAGCCTATTACCGTGAGCTTCTAAAAGATCATCTCGACTATATGATCCTTGGCCAACACTGCTGGATCGGCGGGGAAGACGATTGCTTCCATTGGTATGCTTATCCCTATTTCCCCGATAAACCCTCGCAGCTAAAGGGGTATGTCGATGATCTCATCGCCGGGATGAGAAGCGGCTTATTCACCTATGTCTGCCATCCGGACCTCTTCATGCTTTGGTATGGCGAATGGGACGAACGCTGCGTGGAGGCGGCTTATCGAATCGCTAGAACCGCCAAAGAGCTCGATCTTCCTTTGGAAGTCAATATGGGGAGGAGCCACAACAAGCCGCATCATGGCAAACGCGGTTATCCTTATCCTTACGGGAAGTTCTGGGATATCGTCAGCGAAGT
>CADCLZ010000020.1:0-4454 GCA_902802365.1 uncultured Erysipelotrichaceae bacterium
AGATGTATTCGGTGGTCGCGAAAACCTCGCAGGCGACCCTGCTCTCCGGGTCTTGCCGCAGGCATTCGTCCAAAATCGCATCCGCGATTTGATCGCAGACTTTATCCGGATGGCCTTCCGAGACCGATTCGCTGGTGAACAGCACTTTTTCTTCCATGACTTCTTTCCTCCCTGAGGCAAATAAAACGCCTCCTGGATGCCAGAAGGCGCAAAACGCTTCCTCTGGACATCGTTCCCTGCGATTTGCAGAGCTGATAACGAGCACTTACTGCCAGGTTTTTCCGACAGAGTTGCTAGCGCCCCTCAAAGGTTATCCCAAGCGCTTCTTGATGTCCGACTTTCGTCGTGCCCATATGATAGGGAGATCGGGATATAAATACAAGGGAAACCCTCAGATAATTCAAGAAAAACCATCCACGGGTCCCTTCTTTCGCAAAAAAGAAAGCCCCGTAGGGACGGGGCGCATCTTCATTGGGCCTGTATCTTCTTTAAGGCGATTGAGAGCTGATCGGGGCACGAGGTTTTCCTCGTCTTCGATCCCGGGCACTGAATGCCTTCTAGAAGCGGGACGACCTCTTCGATCTTCTTGCCGATCAAAAGGCGGGATAGCCCAAGCGTATTGCCCGGGCAACCGCCCACGAAAGTAACCTCTTTGATCAGTCCGCCCTCATGGGTGATTCGAATCTCCTTGGAGCAGACGTTTTGCGGTTGAAAGACGAAGGTTTCTTCCATGGATTCCTTATTTGCCTTGCTGGCAGCAGCAGGTATTGCCGTCGCACTCGCAGTCGTCGTCGCAGCAAAGGTCGATCAACTGGCCATAGACTTCGCCAAAGGCGGCGGCGGCATTGCATTCATCGGTGTCGATGTGCATCGCGAGGGCGAATTTCTCGGAAACGCGGATCACGGTGTCGCTGAAGATCGTTTCGCGGCCACCCTTGCCCTTGACCAAAACGGAGACGATGTCGCCGTTGCTGACGCCGAAGTTCTCGGCATCTTCCGGGGTCATATGGATGTGACGCTTGGCAACGATGACGCCTTCTTCGAGGTCGACTTCGCCGCACGGGCCTTTCAAGGTGCATTTGCCGCTGCCCTTGATGTCGCCGGATTCGCGGATCGGGGCATCGAGGCCCAGGCTCCTGGCATCGGTGAAGCTCACTTCGACCTGGTTCTGCTTGCGGACCGGTCCGAGGATCGAGAGGGCGGCGCTGGGGCGCGGGCCGTTCGGATCTTTCTTATTGAAGCCGATCACGGTGACCTTGTCGGTCGAGGCGAACTGGCCGGGCTGCGAAAGCATTTTGCGGACTTCGAGCTGATGGCCGGCCCCGAAAAGGACTTCGAGGGTCTCTTGGGTCACGTGGACGTGACGGGCGCTGGTTTCGACTAAGATTTTGTTTTCCATTTAAACGGTTCTCCTGAATCTCCGAGTTTATTATAAACATTCGGGTGGTTTGAGGTAGCGTTTTGCTCTTTTTTCTATCCTTCTTTTTAAGAAAAGCCTAGACTTAGGCGATGAACGAAGAAAAGGAAGAACTCGAAATCGAAGAAGAGAATGAGCCTTTGACCACCGAACGGCTGAAGGAACTCATCGATGCGAAGGACGTCAAAAGCATCCGCGACATTTTCGTCGTCGTCCCGGACATCGATAGCGCCGTAGCGGCCAACGACCTCGAACCGACCGATTTGATCTATCTTTTCCGCTGCGTGAAGCCCGCCGACACCGCGACCTTCTTCGATGAGCTCAACCAAGAAGCCAAAGAGAACCTCGTCAAGGCGATGACCGACCGCGAATTGGTCCAGATCATCAACACCCAGTCGGTTGACGATGTCACCGACGTCGTCGGCGAGATGCCCGCCAACCTGGCGCAGAGGGTTTTGAAGGCCGCCGACAAAGACATGCGCGCGGACATCAACCTTTTGCTGAACTACAAAGAAGATACCGCCGGTTCCTTGATGACCACCGAGTACCTCGAATTCAAGGACACCACCACCGTCGAGGAAGCGATCGACGCCATCCGCAAACGCGGCAAAGACGCCGAAACCATTTATACACTGTTCGTGCGCGATAAGAACCGTGAGTTCGTCGGCACCGTCGACTTGGACGATTTGATCTTCTCGAAGAAGGACCAACTGCTTTCCGAGATCATGAATCAGGACGTTGTATCGGTTAAGACCGATACCGACCAGGAAGAAGTCGGCCAGATGTTCCGTCGTTACGACCTCAATGCCTTGGCGGTTTTAAACCAAGACGATCGCCTCGTCGGCATCATCACGATCGACGACGCCGTCGACGTCATGACCGAAGAGCAAAGCGAGGACTTCGCCCGTATGACCAACATGGAACCAACGGAGAAGCCTTATATGGAATTGACCGCATGGGAGAACGCCAAGAAGTGCATCCCCTGGATCGTCACTTTGTTGATCCTCGGCACCTTCACCACGATGGTCTTGAACCGCCTCGAATCGCAGACGATCTTCCTCAATCTCCCGATCCTGATCGCCTTCGTGCCGATGCTGATGGATACCGGTGGCAACGCCGGCGGCCAAACCACCGGTTTGATGATCCGCAGCCTCGCCCTTGGCGAATTCGGGCCGAAAGACGTCCTTAAGGTATTGTTCAAGGAGTTCCGCTCCGCCCTCATCGTCGGCGCCTCGGTGGCGAGTTTCTCCTTCCTCTGGCTGATGATCGAGCAATATTCCGGCATCGTGAGCGACGTCAAGAACTTCCCGGGCATCAATATCTGGGCCGGCAACTGCTGGACCGCGGATTTCGCCATCCATTCTTTGAGGAATGCCGGCCTGGTCGGCCTCACGATGTTCTCGGCCGTCGTCGCCTCGAAGATGATCGGCACCCTCCTCCCCATGGGAGCCGCGGCGATCAAGAAGGATCCGGCCTTGCTTTCTCAGCCGCTTCTTACCACGATCATGGACGTCACGACCTTGATGATTTATTTCTCTTTGGCCTTGGCTTTCTTCCCGCATCTGGCCTAAGAAAAAAGAGGTTGATAAATCAAAGGGGTGTTCTTATAATCTCTCTTGCTGCAGGAGTGGCGGAATGGTAGACGCGTACGTTTGAGGGGCGTATGGGGAGACCCGTGTGAGTTCAACTCTCATCTCCCGCACCAGCGAAAACAAGGCCTTGGGAAACCAAGGCTTTTTTCTTCCCTTTGGGAAAAGCGTCAGGCATAATGCCTACGTTATGGCGCTGCTCGAATGCAAGGACATCGAATTCAATTATGGCGATAAGGAGCTCTATAGAGGGGTTTCTTTGAAGCTGAACCGCGGGGAGCACGCCACCTTGGTCGGGATGAACGGCACCGGCAAGAGCACCCTGCTTTCGATCGTCGTCGGCGAGATCAAGCCCGATAAAGGCGAGGTCATCTGGGAGCCCCACGTCACCTACTCCTACCTCGACCAGCAACTCAAGGTCAAACAAGACATGCCCCTTGGCCAATATCTCTATGGGGTTTACTCCGATCTTTTCCAAAAGGAAAAGGAGATGGAGGATCTTTATGAGAAGGCCGCGCTGGGGGAAGAAGGATACGAGAAGCTTCTTGCGAAGGCCGAACGGCTCGGCAATGAATTGAACGAGCGCGGCTTCTATTCCCTTCAGGAGAAAGTCGGCAGATTAAGCGATGGATTAGGCATCGGCATGGAGCGCTTCGCCACCCCGCTTCATGAGCTGTCCTCCGGGGAGCGCGAGAAGGCGTATTTATGCAAGATGCTCCTTGAGGAGCACGACGTCTTGTTGATGGATGAGCCCACCAACTTCCTCGACCAAACGCAAGTCGCCTGGCTTTCCCATTATCTGGAAACCTATCCCAATGCCTTCTTGGTCGTAAGCCATGACCAAGCCTTCCTCGAGAAGATCGCCACCATCGTCTTCTGCTTGGAGAATGGGACGATCACCCGTTATCGCGGGACTTACGAAGAATACCTTTTGAACCACGAGCTCCAGAAAGAGCAATACGAGAAGAACTACGAAGCCCAGCAACGTTATATCAAGAAAGAAGAGGACTTCATCGCCGCCCACATCGTCCGGGCGACCTCCGCGAAAGCCGCCAAAAGCCGCCGGGCGCGTCTGGCCCACTTAGAAGTCTTGGAACCGCCGGCGAAAGAAGAGGGCAAAGTCCGCTTCAACTTCCCCTTCACCAAAGACGTCGGCCAAAAGCCCCTTGAGGTCACCGACCTCGTGATCGGCTATGGGAAGCCACTTCTGAAGCCGATATCCTTCACCCTTAAAAAGGGTGAAAAGATTGCGATCCTTGGCCAAAACGGCGTCGGCAAAACCACCTTCTTGAAGACGATCCTCGGGGAAATCCCCGCCTTAGGCGGTTCTTTCGAATGGCTGAACGGCATCGAGATCGCCTCCTATTCCCAAGACGCCAAAGTCGATTTGGAGATGTCGCCCTTCGACTTCATCCACGAAGCCTTCCCCAAACTCAACAACACCCAGA
>CADCLZ010000020.1:4479-16004 GCA_902802365.1 uncultured Erysipelotrichaceae bacterium
GAACTCGCCCTCCGCAAGATGAAGGAGCTTTCAGGCGGCGAACTCACCAAAGCCCGATTGGCGCTGATGAGCAGGGTCCGCAGCAACTTCCTGATCTTCGACGAACCGACCAATCATCTCGATCAAAAAGCAAAAGACGCCTTATTTAAGGCGATCGAAGAATATCCTGGGGCGGTGATCCTCGTAAGCCACGAGAAGGATTTCTATGACGGTCTCGTCGACCGCGAATTGAGGTTTTAGTTGAGCTTTTCGCGCACCCGGAAGCCAAAAAGCCAGGGAATCCAGTGGCAGAATGGGACTTTCACCCAATAGTTATATCCCGTGAGTTCGGTGTTGTAATTGACGATCGTCTGCCGGTAATTGGCATCGAGTTCTTCTAATGTGGACCAAAGCTCCCGCTGCTTGGCGCTTTTATTCGCCCAGGGGTTTTTGCCGAAGAGAAAGCGAAGGCGGCTTTCCGCTTCGCGGAATAAGGCGGAGATCTCCGAGACGTCGCGGGCTTTCAGGTGATCGGCCTGCATCGCCCGGACCTGATCGAAGACGGCGATATCGCTCCCGCGGAAGCTCACGCCCATATTCTGAAAGTCATCGACGATCGAAAGGAAGATCTCTTTCCGCTCCGACAAAACGATCGAGATCCCGATCATCACCTTGCGCATCCTCGAGACGAAATGGCCGATCGTGGAGATGACGAAAATCATCACCGCGAGATAGACCGCGGCGAGGATGGAAAGCACGAGGGAAACGATCTGAATCGGGGTCATCCGCTTAATGATACTCCAACGCGTCCAAACGGGCAAAAGCCGAGATTTGACGGGCAATTTCCGGCGGATTAAAATATTTGGTCAGGAGGAAGAAGAATGAGCCAGAAAAAACCGATCGTCGCCATCTTGTACGACTTTGATTCGACCCTCTCCAGGACCGATATGCAGAATTTCTCCTTCATTCCCGCGTTGGGCTTAACCCCCGATGAGTTCTGGGGGATGACCACGAAGTTCAGCGAGGAGACCGGCTGCGAAAGAACGCTTTCCTATCTTTTCATGATGAAGAAGCTCTGCGAAGAGAAAGGCATCAAGATGACCCATGAATGGCTCCAAGAGCAAGGAAAGGGCATCGAATTCTTCCCCGGCGTCACCACGTGGTTCAAAAGGATCAACGACTATGGCAAAGAGCACGGCGTCATCGTCGAGCATTACTTAGTTTCCTCCGGCAACAAGGAAATCGTCGAAGGCTGCTCGATCGCCCATGAGTTCAAGCGCCTCTACGCCTGCGAATATATCTTCAATCCGGAAACCGGTCTGCCGGTTTGGCCGAAGATCGCGATCAACTACACCCAAAAGACCCAATACTTCTTCCGCATCTCCAAAGGCGTCTATGACGAGACCGATGACCAAGGGGTCAACGAGAAGAAGCCCGATCGCCGGGTCCCCTACTCCAACATCGTCTATATCGGCGATGGGATGACCGACATCCCCTCGATGATCGTCGTCAAGGAGAACGGCGGCCGCTCGATCGCCGTCTACCCCCATGGCAAGGAAGATAAGGTCCAAGGCCTCTACGAAGACGGCCGCGTGAACTTCGTCTGCCCCGCCAATTACAATGAGCGCTCCAGGCTCGAATCGGTGATGAAGCTGATCATCCGCTCGGTGGAGATCAATGAGTCGCTGAAGATCAAGGAAAACAAGAATCCCTTCCAAGATTAAGATAGCGAAAACCAATCAACGTCCCTGACGGATTGGTTTTTTCTTTAACTCTTTGCGCTCGCTCCCGTGTGGGCGTGCTAGAATTAACAACCGATGGCAACGAAAACCCGTCATATCGCGATCGCCCTCTTCGGGGGAGTCGGCACCCGCTTTGGCTCCGCGCTCCCCAAGCAGTTTTTAGACTGCAAAGGGAAGCCGCTCATGCTCTATGTCCTCGAAGCCTTTGAACAATCCTCAAGGATCGACGAGATCATCCTCGTCTCGCATCCGGATTATTTAAAGAAAAGCGAAGAGTTGGTTCAGGAGGCCGGCTTCACGAAAGTTCGCGCCATCCTCACGGGCGGGGAAACCCGTTCCGATTCGGTGTGGATCGCCCTCGAATATCTCAAAGGGAAAGAAACCGAAGACGATTCAATCGTCTTGATCCAAGATGGCGATCGGCCGAACCTCGATGAGGTCTTGATCGAGAAGAACGTCGAAGCCGCCAAGCGATATGGGGCCGCGATCACCGCGATCCCCTCTAGCGACACCTGCTTCTTAAGCGAGAATGGCTTGGAGATGGAGCAGATGTTGGAACGCAGAAATGTCTTCCGCGCCCAAACCCCGCAAAGCTTCCGCTTCGCTTTGATCTATCCCGCCTACCAAAAAGCGCGGGAGAATCCGCAAATCGCCTATACCGATGATGCGTCCATCGCCTTATCATATGGGGTGAAGCCCCGCATCGTCCTCGGTGCGCGGGATAACATCAAAATCACCGAGAGGGAAGATCTCGAGAGCTTCCTTCCAAGGAGGAAACCATAATGCTTCCAGAAGTGGGCGACATCGTCGTTGGGGTGGTCGCCAAGGTTTATCGCAATTACGCCATCATGGTCTTTGAGGATGACTATACGGGCTTACTCCATATCTCGGAGCTCAGCAACCGCTTCATCCGCAGTTTCACCGGCTATTGCAAGGTCGGGAACGTCTACACCGTCAAAGTCATCGCGGTCGACAAGGAACGCATGAACGTCAAAGTCAGCCTCAAGCAGGTCAACAACTCCGAACGGAAGCAAACCGTCAAGGAGGAAGGGGTGCATCCGGCGAAGATCGATGCCACCCTGCTCAAGAAGAAACTTCCCCTCTGGATTGAGGAAGCCATAGCCGAACAAGAAAGGGAGCAAAGCAATGATTAAGCTCGATTTGTCGCATTTGGGAAAGGAGATCGATTTCCCCGCCTACCAAGAGAAGGTGAACAAGATCAATGACGATATCAACAACAAAACCGGGGCCGGGAGCGATTATCTCGGCTGGGCGGATTATCCTTTGACTTATGACAAAGAGGAATTCGACCGCATCCTCGAGGATGCCGATTACATCCGTCGGCACTTCGATGTCCTCGTCGTCTGCGGCATCGGCGGCAGCTACTTAGGCGCCCGCGCCGCGATCGACGCCATCAAGGGCCTCTTCCCCGATGACAAGCCCGAGATCGTCTTCATGGGCCAAACCGTCGCCCCGAGCTACCTCCACCAGGTTCTCAAACACTTAAAAGGCAAGAGATTCGCGATCAACTGCATCTCCAAGAGCGGAACCACCACCGAGACCGCGATCGGCTTCCGCATCCTCAAGGATCTATTGATCTCCCAGATCGGCCTTGAAGCCTCCAAGAAAGCGATCTACGTCACCACCGACGCCCAAAAGGGCGCGCTGCTGACGATGGCCGAACAATCCGGTTGGGCGCGTTATGTCCTTCCCGATGACGTCGGCGGGCGTTATTCGGTGTTCACCGCGGTCGGCCTGCTCCCGATGGCCGTCGCCGGCATCGACATCAAGGGCTTCCTAAAAGGCGCGAAGGATTCCCGGTCCGATTATTTGGATCCCAACCTTGAGAAGAATGATTGCTACCGCTATGCGGTGGTCCGCCACGAAATGTATGCCAAAGAGCATAAGGCGGTCGAGATGTGGATCTCCTACGAGCCGAAGCTCGTCCAGCTTGGCGAATGGTTCAAGCAGCTTTATGGCGAATCCGAAGGCAAAGACGGCACTGGGCTTCTTCCGGTCTCCGCCACCTTCACCACCGACCTTCATTCGCTTGGCCAGTTCATCCAGGACGGCTCGAAGATGCTCTTCGAGACCACCCTCCGCTTCGAGCACCCCGCCCACGATGTCCCGATCCCCCATGACGAGGAGAACCTCGACGGCCTGAACTACCTCGACGGCAAGACCCTCGATGACGTCTGCCAGCAGGCAGAGCTTGGCACCGTGCTCGCCCATAGCGAAGTCGGCGGCGTCCCGAACATCATGATCAACGTCGATCACCTCGATGCCTACACCCTCGGCTATCTCATGTACTTCTATATGCGGAGCTGCGCGATGAGCGCCTACCTCAATGGCGTCAATCCGTTCAATCAGCCCGGCGTCGAAGTCTATAAGAAGAACATGTTCCATCTGCTCGGCAAGCCTGGTTATTGATCTTAATTCATAAGAATTAACGAAGGTTTTTGGGAGTTTCCAAAAGCCTTTTTATTTTCGTTGACCCTTCAAGGGTCGAATGATATATTTATTGGGCGCGTTTTAAGGGAGCGCCATCCCGTGGATGCTTAGCTCAGCGGGAGAGCATCGCCCTTACAAGGCGGGGGTCATAGGTCCGAATCCTATAGCATCCACCAACAAACGCGTGTCTAGGCCTTAGTGGGTGAATAGCGAAGTGGCCAAACGCGGCTGACTGTAAATCAGCTCCTTCGGGTTCGGTGGTTCAAATCCATCTTCACCCACCACCTTTATTGGGGTGTAGCCAAGTGGTAAGGCAACAGACTTTGACTCTGTCATTTCGCTGGTCCGATCCCAGCCACCCCAGCCATTCCTCCGCTAGCTCAGTGGTAGAGCACTTGACTTTTAATCAAGGGGTCCTGAGTTCGAGCCTCAGGCGGGGGACCAACCCAAACGATCGCGTCTGCCCGGCAGGCGTTTTCTTTTCGCAAGAAGTGCTATCGGTCTTAAGCGAATGAGGGTAAAATAACCCCGGCCAAAGCTCGTGCCCGAGTGGCGGAATGGTAGACGCAAGGGACTTAAAATCCAATTTGGATGGTGCGTTCTAGAAGCGAATTCCCTAGATGGGTTCGAAGGAAAGAGGCGTTGGTTCGTATGAAAGCGAACGCGAAGATGCCGAAAAAGGCCAGTGTATACGAATTTCGAAGGAATTGGCTTAGAAATCTGCCGTTTCCAACCGCCTCCGGCGATAGCGCGAGACAACCGCCCCCAAACGGCGTAAAATCGTCTCCGCGAGCAAGGATCCCGTAGGCACCTCCAAGCTTGCAAAACACATTTGCGCACCAGCCGTTGCGCGTCCACGCGAGAGTGGCGAAACCGGTATACGCACGAGACTTAAAATCTCGCGGTTGATGAAACCTTACGGGTTCAAGTCCCGTCTCTCGCACCATAGAAAACCAAGCCTCCATCGACCCAATCGTCATGGAGGTTTTGTTTATGGTTGGCGAAGATTCCCTCATCCAGGAAGGGCTCGAGAGGCTTATACGACGCAAAGGCCACGACAACCGCTCCTCAAAGTATTCCGGCGTCGCATACAGCAGCCAAGCTTCTTGCTGGCTCGCATGGGATTATGAGGGCAAAAAGAAATCCTTGATCGGGAAATACAAATCAGAGGAAGAAGCCGAGAATACAAAGGCTCCATATGCCCCTTAGCCGTTTCTCCGATCAAACCATTATGTTGGCGAAATCGATCCTTCTACCATAAATCGCAGCCAGCTAAAACATATGCTTTATTTACAGAAAATGCGAGAATCGCAAAGACAGTAAATTTTGGTGACCGAAATGATTATCGTGTGATATCATATTTACGAAAATTGCGAGGTTTGCAAAATTAGTAAATGGTAAAAGAAATCAAAAGAGACAAATATCTCAACGAAAGCATCGCCAGAAAAGGCAACGGGTTCATCAAAGTCATAACTGGACCGAGACGGAGCGGAAAGTCCTATCTCCTTTTCACCTTGTTCAAAAACCACCTCCTCGCCTCAGGAGTTGATGAAAACTCCATCGTGGAATTCGCCTTTGACGACGACGAATTCATCGATAGGCTCGACAAATATTTCCCCGATGAACCTACGAAAATCTGGATCAATAAAAAAAGGGGGATTTATGTTGTAAATTCGAAGAAGTTCCGCTCCTACGTAAAAGAGCAAACCTCATACGAAGGGCCCTACTACCTGCTTTTGGACGAAATACAGAATCTGGATTCGTTCGTCACCACGCTGAATGGATTCCTGAAGAAACCGAATTTTGATGTTTTCGTTACCGGCAGCAACTCGCATATGCTCTCGACAGACATCCAGACCGAGTTCCGGGGAAGAAGCAGCCAAATCCGGGTGAGGCCCCTTTCCTTCTCGGAGTTCTATGGTTTCCGGGGCGGTGATTTCGCCTCCGCTTACCGCGAATACGCCTATTTCGGGGGCATGCCGGCCATCATGAATATGCCGAGGAATGAAGAAAAAACGGACTACCTCATCGATTTATTCGAGGAAACATACATCAAGGACATCGTGGACCGGAATGGCATCGAGGACACCGATTCTTTTAGAAAACTCCTGGAAATCCTCGCTTCGTCCATTGGCTCCTACACGAATCCAACGAACATCGAGAACACCTTCAAAAGTGCTCTTTCCACCATCTATAGCCATCAGACAATCCGAAGGCACATCGATGCCTGCGTCGATGCTTTTTTGATTTCGGAGGCCCTTCGTTATGACGTGAAGGGAAGAGATTATATTCGTGGCAATTCCAAATTCTATTTTGGCGACATCGGCCTGAGGAACGCTTTCCTTTCCTATCGGCAGATGGACCCCAACCACATCATGGAAAACATCGTCTATAACGAATTGCTCTATCGAGGTTATTTCGTGGACACCGGAACCGTCGAGGTGAACGAGAGGAACGTGGAAGGCAAATACGTTAGGAAGCAGCTGGAGGTTGACTTCGTTTGCAACACCACGCAGGGGAAATATTATGTCCAATGCGCCTATCGGATGGAAGACGAGACCAAGCGTTCCCAAGAAGAAAGGCCTTTGAAAAACACTGGCGATTCCTTCAAAAAGATCATTGTCACGAGCGAGGATACCTTGCCTTGGCATAGCGAATCTGGAACGTTGATCGTTTCTCTTAAGGACTTCTTAACCAATCCAAATTCCTTAGATATCTAAATGAAGCGGCAAAGCGGTAGACGCAAGGGACTTAAAATCCCTCGCCCCGAAAAGCGTACCGGTTCGAGTCCGGTCTCGGGCACCAGGCAAAAACAAGAACTCCTCCACGGCTTCGTGGAGGTTTTTTTGATTGGCGAATAAACGTCATTGAGGAAGAACTCAAAATGCTTGTAAAAACGATTAATTTTTTGTAATATCGACTTAATATGAAAAACAAAGACACGCTGACCCACTGTCGCTTGCTCCATGAGTCTTTCGGGCTCCCTTTGTTTCTTTATCAAGGGAAGGAAATGATCCTATCCGCCGCAGGGCCATATCTAGAAGAACCGCCATTATGGGTGAAGGAAGAGTTGTTTCGTCTCGAGCGTTTCCCTCATTATTCCATCTCTTCAAAAAGCGCCGCCCAATTCGCTTTTTTCTCCTCCGGCAGCTGCAAAATCATCCTCGGCCCGCTTTTTCCGAAAGTCGTGGATGAAAAGTCCTTCCGAGAGTTTTCTTTGGAAACGGGCAGCCCATCCGACGAACCGCACTTGCAATATCTCTGCCAGATCCCGCGGTTTGATTTCCATAAATTCCTCGCCTTGATCTCCTATCTGCATTTTTCTTTGACGGGCGAAAGCATCGATCCATATGAACGTTTTTCCTTTAAGGGAAGCAAAGTGAACGAGGAAGTCTCCTCCATCGAAGGGAGACAGGTTTTCGCCATTCGAGAAGCCGATGGCGTCCATGGCACTTATTTCTTCGAGCGACAGCTCTTAGACCGCGTCAAAGAAGGCAACCCGGAGCGCTTGAAGAGCTTTCTTTTCGACTCGGCGAAAAACACCAAGCTGCCGGAAGGGAAATTGGCGGATTCCCCCTTGCGGCAAGCCAAGAACCTGATGATCGGCTTAGCCAATTCGGTGGGGAAGGAAGCGGCGATCCCCGCCGGAATGGACATCGAGGAAGCTTACCGATTGATCGATATTTACACCCAACAATGCGAGCGGGCGGCGAATATCGATGAAATCAAGCTCCTTCAATTCAGCATGCTCCTTGATTTCTGCGAAAGGATCCATCAGAGCAATATAACCGCGAACGTTTCCAAAGAGGTGGCGATGGTGATGGATTACATCGGGGCGCATATCCAGGAGAAAATCCTCCTTTCCGCTATTGCGGAAAACGTCAACCGCAGCAAAAGCTTCCTGACCTCCCGCTTCAAAAGCGAAACCGGCATCAGCATCAACTCCTACATCACGAAGAAGAAACTCGAAGTCGCCAAAGGGCTGCTTCGCCATACGGACCAGACCCTCGTTTATATCGCCGAATACCTATCCTTCTCCTCCCAAGGCTATTTCCAAAACTGCTTTAAAAAGGAGTTCGGGATAACGCCTGCCAAGTATCGGCGGCAAAAGCAAGCCTTTTCCCGTTTTTGAGGGTTAAAGAACCAATCGCATTTCTCATCCAAGGCAAAACAATTCGAGGCTATCCGACTGGCCCTTAGGAAACCGAGGGCAGCCTACTGGAAAAACATTCGGAAAATCCGTGTGCGCGTCGTATAGGCGGTCTATACGAAAATCGTCATGTAACCTAACTGAAACGAACGGGAACGGATGGGGATGCATCATCACATATCGTTCCTCGGAAACTCCAAAATCCATCGAAAACATCTTCCCAAATCAGGTATTGATGGGGAAGGAAGCGAGGAATTCACATCGCTGCCAGACATTGCTAATGACCGAGACAAGATATTCTCTAATGGAGGTGCCGATACGTTGTTCTACGCTCAATTCGATTTGATTCATCTATTTGGGTCGTTGCCGGAATTTAGGAGGAAATTATGAACCAGATTTCACTTAACTTTTTAGCGGCGGCGGTTACTTGCAAGAAAGGCTAAAAACAGAAATGGAAGCATCAATCAATGAACTTAAAAACCAAATCAATCCCTATGAAAGTCTAGGAATAGATAAGTAATGGGGATTTTTTGTTATATAATAACAATAGGCTTGACACGAAAAGAATAGCTAAATAATTTGTTGTGTAAGCATTGCCAATGAGATATTAGAGATGGTGGATGTGTTTTATACATTAGGTCTTATATACTCATTAAAAGCATACGAAAAATGCGAAGATTAAAATCCATGATTAAAAGTAAGCTTATGAAACGTCTATATACACTTACTCTTTTGCCTCTAGTTTTGTTATCTAGTTGTTCGGAAGCATCTTTTGAGAGTACTTTGGTAAATCAATCTACTTTCACTAATAGAATAGCTAATTATAGCGAAATCATTACTTTTATCGGCGGCAACAATTATTCATTTACTTCTAAATACAAATCCATCGAACAAAGCGGCACTTTTGAAGAAGTTTTTGACTACGAATATGAATATTATGTCAAAGGCGAAGTGCTTAGCCATGAAGTCCATAAAAGGAATGACCACATTAAGGTTTATTCATTAAATGGTTTATCGGTGGATGATAAGCAGGTTTATTTCATCTACAACAATGAAAAACGTGATAATGGCGCTTATTCTTATTACAAAGTCAATTTATTTAATACAAATGAGCAGATAACATCTTCATTGCTTGAAACTTTTAGAAAACCATTAGAGAACGTTGTTGTTTTGGCCAAAGGTGAGGTTGATACCGATTGGGAGCTTTCTCATTACGTCAAAGGCAAAGACTATCGTCCTATTGAATCAGTCACTTTAAATCAAAATTCATTTGATATCGGTGTCGATGAAACAGTAAGGATAGAAGCCACAATAAATCCAAAATTACCGACGGACCAATATTATGAATGGGAAGTTGATGATGAAGAAATCGTAAGCATTGAATCGACTGGAACTAGCAATAACCACGATACCAATATGCAGTATTGCGATATTAAGGGATTAAAAAAAGGAACCGCAAATGTTCATTTCTTATGTGGAGATGGCAAAAGTGTCACTATCCCGGTGACTGTTAGGAACATAAATGTTGAAAGTATATCTATCACCATCCCGGTTAGCAGCGGCGATCCAAAAACCCACCCGAATACTCCAAATACTTTTTATACGAATTTCCCTTTCTTCTTGAATGCTCAGGTAAATCCTGAAGAAGCGCTTTTCGATACAATTGTTTGGGAAAATGACAATAATGCGATCTTTTCTCAATTTAGCGTTTCTTCAGATAAGGGAAAATCCCTGTCCATAAATGCTAAAGCGGAAGGCGATGTAACTATAACGGCTAGAATCGGTGATGTTACCGGCTCAATAACACTTCACTTCATAAATTATGAATCTTAATCATATTGATTATGAAGATGAAGAAAACTAGCCTAGTCGATCCAGAATATAAATTATTTGAAGACAAAGTCTTTTAGAGTTTATATGAAGGCATGGACAAGACGAAAAGTCACCAAGGAACAAGAAAAATAAGTCGCTAGCAATAGAGCCGGTCTTATTCACGCGTTCCTTGAAACATCAAAAGGTAGGAGCGTTTACGCTTTTGCGGCGATGTTAAAGTCATAGCGTTCGCTCGTTATGATGGGCGAAGGAATTGCGCCTTATTTCAAGCCAATAGGCGATTTAAAGCGCCGGTTTTTGTTTAGAACAAAAAAGTTGAATTTTCAGGATGAAAGGGGGCGGAAATAAGAGTAAAGTTTTGCGTGTCAAAAAGGAAATGATTATGAAAAAGGCCGTACTGTTTATCTTCTCCCTCGCCGCTTTGCTCGCTTCTTGCGGCGATCAATCCAATGCCCAAAAGAACGCTTTCGAATTCAAAAATTGGAACGAATGCGAAGCATTGACCTCCCTCACCGCCTATGTCGAGAAAGCGATCGACAAGAAATCGGATAACTACATCGAAGTCGAGGACCGCATCGCCGTCTTCGATATGGATGGCACCCTCTCGCCCAGGATATCCGCGCCGGCAATTACGTCGACAAAGACGGCATCCCGATGTCCATGCGTCACGCCTATGCCCAAGCGAAAGCCTTCGCCGGCATGACCATCGCCGAGTTCGAAGAATATGTCAAAGGCTTCATGGCCTACACCCCTGCCGGTTTTACCGGCATGACCTATGGCACCGCCTTCTATCAGCCGATGATCGAGGTCATCGATTACCTCCAGGAAAACGAATTCACGACCTATATCGTTTCCGGCTCCGACCGCTTCATCTGCCGCGCGCTTGCTTCCGAGGCCTGCCATATCCCCTATAACCAGGTGATTGGGATGGACGTTGAGTTGAGGTCGACCTTAACCGGCGAGGAAGACGCCCTCGACCATACCTTCAAGACCAACGAAGACCTCATCCGCACCGACAACGTCCTCATCAAGAACCTCAAGACCAACAAGGTCCGCCAGATCGCCCAGGAAATCGGCAAAACCCCGGTTCTCTCCTTCGGCAATAGCTCCGGCGACTCGGCGATGCATAACTACGTCCTCGGCAACCAAGAATACGACACCGAGGCCTTCATGCTGATCGCCAATGACGCCGCCCGCGATTATGGCGATGAAGCGAAAGGCAACGCCAAAGGCGAGGATTGGAAGAAAGCCGACTACCACGTCATCTCGATGAAGGACGACTTCAAAACCATCTACGGCGATAACGTCAAGAAAACCGCCTGAGCCCATCCTAATAACCCAAATAAAAAGCCAGTTTACTGGCTTTCTTT
>CADCLZ010000020.1:16009-17966 GCA_902802365.1 uncultured Erysipelotrichaceae bacterium
TCGCTCTTCTTGTTTGCGGCTTTTGTATGGGCGTTTATTTCGCGCCGAAGAGCGCTTTGATTTTCGGCTTGTCTTTCTTCAAAGAAGAATTCAGCAGCATCTTCTCGCCGAAGAGGATGACGTCGGGGATCTCGTTCTTGAAGAGGGAGCCCGCCAGGGCGTCGCGGATCTTCTCTTCATTCGCCTGTTCGCCTTGCTTCAAAACGATGTAGGCGCAGACTTCCTCGCCTTTGCTTTCGCTATTTCTCCCCACCACCGCGGCGCTTTCGACGAAGGGCAAGGATTCCAAAGCATCCTCGACCTTCTCCGCGGAGATGTTGTTGCCGTTTTTGATGATGATCGCCTTCTTGCGGCCGGTGAGATGGAGGTATTTCCCTTCATCGAGGTAGCCGAGGTCGCCGCTATGGAGATAGCCATCGGCGGTGAAAACCGCCTTCGTAGCCGCTTCGTCTTTATAGTAGCCCTCGAACATCGCGGGCGATTTCAGCTGGACTTCGCCGATCTTCCCATCGGGGAGCGGGTTGTCGTTCTCGTCGGCGATCCGGTATTCGCCCATCTTGAGCCAATGGCCGACCGTGGCGGCGCGTTTCTGCTGCGGGTCGCCGACGCGCAAGGCGGAGATGCCGATACATTCGGTCTCGCCGTAGACGGGATAGAAATTCATCCCCAAGGTCTCTTCGATGAATGAGAACTGACCAACGGTCACCGGGGCGCCGGCTAAGCAGCCTAGACGGAGGCTAGGGAACGAAATCCCTTCTTTTTTGATGTAATCGGCAAGGCCGAGGGCATAGGTCGGAACGGTGTTGAGGATACTGATGTCCTTGGCGATAATCTCTTTAGAGATCCCTGGGAAGCTGATGTCCTCCGGGAAATCGATCCAATAGCCTTTTCGGAACGCCATAAGGGACAAACAGAGGCCATAGACATGATGCAAAGGAAGCATCTGCATATCATGATCGGTGTCCCTGGCGTCATAGGCATCCGCGAAGTTCTCGATATGGTTGAGCATGTTGAACTGGGAAAGGAAAGCGCCTTTGGCCGTCCCAGTGGAGCCGGAGGTGAAGATAATGAGGCCAGCCTGATGGCAATTGAAGTCTTTGGGGGCGTTTAAGCTAGATGAGGATGGAACTTTGTCCACGGGGGTTAAGGCTTTGAACTCTTCGCCTTTTTTGGCGATCTCCCAACCGCCGTTTCTCGCTTTGCCTTCCAGGAAGCGTTCATTGGAGATGATCCAATCGGGAGCGAGTTTGAAATGAAGGTTGGCCAGGAAACCCTTGGCACCCAAATGGGCATCCAAAAGCCAGAGTTTGGCGCCAAGAAGCATCAACGCATGAAGATAGAGGAGCGATTCCAAAGAGCGCGTGGCGCGGATCGCGACGTCAGCGCCGGAAGCAACGCCGATCTTGGAGAGGGCATTGGCCAAACCAACCGCCTTTTCATAGAAGCCCTGGAAACTCAAACTGCGGTCACCATCGATCACAAACGGGTGGTTTTCGCGACCTTGGAGGCGCAAAAGCCACTCTTCGCGGTAGGTTCTTTCAATGACGGGAATCTCACTCATAATCGGCTCCTTTGCTAACTTCGGGATAATTTTACTTTGAACACCGGCAGTTTGAAAAGGGAACGGGCAAAAAAGCCGATGGTCGGCCCGTTCCTCGGCTTTCTTTCCGTCTTAATCGCTGAACTTTTTTTGATAAGCGAGCCGCGGGTCGCCATTAAGGAGATGGATGATCCCGCAATAGGAAAAGCCGAACTTCGCCAAGAGCCGTTGAAGCAGTATACACTCGTTCATCTTTTTTCCCCCTCTTCCACGAGCCCCAATCAGTTTTGGGCAAATTCATATCACAGATCAGATGGATTGTGTCCAAATTAAGTGCGTTATTAATGATCAGCGGAGAAACGGGTGCCATGGTATGACCTCCTCATAGGGTTTTCATTATCATTATCCATTATCTCT
>CADCLZ010000021.1 GCA_902802365.1 uncultured Erysipelotrichaceae bacterium
ATTGCCCTGCCCAATCGCGGGAATGAATGATTTTCAGCATTTCGGGAACATCCATGATCTTCGCTTCCCAATAGGGTAACGAAAGAGCCCCGCACCGGTCCCGAAGGCAATCTTCGAGCAACCCATCGTAACGGGCGCCGCCGGCATTCTCGATTTTGTCGTCCCCGCAATAGGCCATGTCGCACCTAGAATATGCCTAAATGGCGTTTGGCGGAATAGCTTCTTCTTCATCAAAACCCATCGCACGCACAAAAAAGGCACGGCATTGATGCGCCGTGCCTATTTCCATTCAATGGTGCCCCCTCGCAGAGTCGAACTACGCATTGATCCTTACCATGGATCTGTTATACCGATTAACTAAGGGGGCGGGACCGGGGTTTCCCTCGGTTGCGAATGAGATTATATCCATCTTGCCTAGGCGTGGCAAGAAGAAACGGGCTTGATTTTATTCGGCCAATTCGCCGCGGAGATCGTAGGCGAATGCCCCGGTGACCTTGACCTTGACGATTTCCCCGAGCTCCAAGGGGCGCGGGCTCTCGAAGAAGAGGCTTCCGTCGATGTCGTCGGGCGCATTCCAATGACTGCGAAGAAGGTAGGTATTCGGCAGTTTGTCTTTGCCGATCACGATCCCCTCCATCACCTCGCCGATCCGTTTTTTGTTGTTTTCGTAAGAGATCCTCCGCTGCAAGGACATCAACTCGTCCCGGCGCTTCTTTTTCAGCTCTTCGGGGATCTGCTCTTTGTATTTGGCGGCCGCGGTCCCCTCCTCGCGGGAGTAGGTGAAAACCCCGAGGTGATCGAAGCGGACTTCTTTTAAGAAGTCGATCGTCTCTTTCTGGTCTTCTTCATTCTCCCCGGGGAAGCCGGAGATCAATGTCGTGCGGAGGACGGCGTCCGGGCATTTCTCGCGGATCTTCCGGAACAAGGCGTCCATATCCTTCTTCGTCCCGTGGCGGTTCATCCGCTTGAGCAGATGGTCGGAGGCGCATTGGACGGGGATATCGAAATAATGCTTGATCGACTTCGACTTGGCGATGACCTCGATCATTTCGTCGCTGATCTCATCGGGGTATAGATAGAGCAGGCGGATCGAATAGAAATCCAGCGCCTCGAGCTCCTTCAAGAGGTCGAGGAAGTTCGGGCGTTTGCCCGCGAAGTCTTTGCCGTAGTTCGCGGTGTCCTGGCTCACGATCGAGATCTCTTTGACGCCGCGTTCCTTCAAAAGTCGGGCTTCCGCGAGGATCTCTTCATAAGGGCGCGAGACGAAGCGCCCGCGGATATAGGGGATCGCGCAGAAGGAGCAGAAATTGTCGCAGCCTTCGGAGATCCTTAAATACGCGGCGTACTTCGGGGTGGAGATCACCCTTTTCAAAGGGTGCATCGGGGAAATCCCCTCTTCTTCGGTCAGTTCTTTCAAATATTGGGCAAGCCCGTCGTAATCATGGATCGGGACGATGAGGTTGGCTTCGGGAAGCGACTGGCGGAGCTCTTCTTCATAGCGTTCGGCCAAGCAGCCCACCACCGCGATCTTCGCCCCGGTGGAAGCGGCCTCGAAGATCGTTTGGATCGACTCTTCTTTCGCCGCCTCGATGAAGGCGCAGGTATTGACGATGATGAGGTCATTCCCCTCCATCTGATTGGACAGCGAAAAGCGCTCCTTGTCGAACATCGCGAGCATCATCTCGCTGTCGACGAGGTTCTTCGCGCAGCCAAGGGATACCAAACCGACTTTGATCATCCGCGTTGATACTCCTTATTGAGCTCGGCCAGATGATGGATCTTCTCTTTGAGGAGCTTGTAATCGGCCAAGCGCCAAGTCCAGTTGATGTTGTCGATGATGCCGGGGACGTTGATCCTTCCTTCCCCGCCGATCGAGAGGATATCCTGGACGGACAAAACGACGTAATCGCAGTTGCGCGATAAGGCGTAATGGAGCATGCGCTCGGCGAATTTCCCTTTGGGAATTCCTAGCGCGTCGAGGGTTTTGCCCCACTTCAGTTGGCTGGAGCGCTTCATCTCCTGATAGAAATGGAGGATCGTGTCGTTATCGTGGGTGCCGATATAGGCGACCATGTTCTTCTTGTTCCAGTCTTTGCTCTTGGCGATCTCCGCGTCTTCGAAGGTGAATTCGATGACGTTCATGCCCGGGAAGCGGTAAGAATCGCGGAGGGTATAGACATCGGGGCGCATCTCGCCGAGGTCTTCGGCGATGATCTCTAGATCCGGCTTCTTCTCCAAAAGCGTATCGAAGAAGGCGTAGCCCGGGGCTTCGATCCACTGCCCTTCGATCGCCGTCGGGCAGGAAGCGGGAATCTTCCAATAGGTATCAAAGGCGCGGAAATGGTCGAGGCGGATGATGTCATAGATATCCGCGTTGCCCAAAATGCGCTCGATCAAGAATTCGAAGTTGGTCTTCTCGAGGAGCTCCCAATTATAGATTGGGTTGCCCCAGCGTTGGCCGGTTTCGGAGAAATAATCCGGCGGGACGCCCGCGATCCATAACGGCTGCTTGGTCTCCGGGTCGAGAAGGAAGCAATCTTGATGCGACCAAACATCGCAGGAATCGAAACCGACGTAGAAGGGGATGTCGCCGATGATCTTGATCCGTTTCTTGTTGGCGTAGGCATGGAGCTCATCCCATTGTTCGTAGAGGGTCTTCTGGACCCAGATATGGAACTCGTATTCTTTCTTCTGCTCGCCTTTGAACGCGGTCTTCTTTTCGATCCATTTCTTCTTCTTTTCCGGCCAGCTCTCCCAGGAACGGAGGTCTTCCTCTTCTTTGAAGAGGAGGAAGGCGGCGTAGTCCTCGATCCACGGATGGCTCTTCCGGAAGGAATCAAGGCAGCTTGGGTCTTTCTTCATCTCCGTGGCAAAGGCGAGTTTCAGGAAGTGGCGCTTATAGATGCGGATCTCTTCATAGAGGACGCGCTCCTGCTCTTCATGGCAAGGCGGGACGGGTTCCAAAAGGCCTTTCTTGACCAAGAGGTCCAAGGCGATATAAAGCTCATCGAAGGCAAAGCTCGAGAACGGCTGATACGGCGAATGGCCATAGCCCATCGGGTTCAGCGGGAGGATCTGCCAAAGGTGGAAATGCCCTTTCTCCAGCAGATCGACGAACTCATAGGCGCGCGGTCCGAAATCACCGACGCCATAAGGGTTCGGCAGAGCCGAGACGGGCATCAGGATGCCGGAAACTCTTTCGTTCAATCTCATAAAATACCTCTTCTACACTCTATCACTTTTCGCGGTCGGTTTGCTCCGCTTTCTTCTTGCCGTTGATCTTTCGGATCAAGAAAGCGCAGTCGGAGCGGATTCTCTTGAAGTCCAACGGAAGATACAAAACCAAGAAAAGGGCGGGCAAAAGAAGCAGATACAAAAGCGGGACGATCCAAACGACCGGGAGATAGGCGGTCGCCCCGTTTGGCAAGGTGTAACGGAGGAACGGCCAGACGAAAACCTGGAGGATCAACGCGAGGATCGGGTTGTCCGCCAAGCGGTTTGGAATGCCGAAGACATAGGAAGGGTTCTCGAATTCGGAATCGAAGAACATGTAGGCGGGATCGGGTTTCAATAACCCCCACATCGCGAACTTGTTCAAGAAAATGATCGTCAGCGCGCCAAGAAAGAGCACCCCTTCCATCGGTAGACGGCGATAGTTCAATTTGTGGAAGCCGAAATAGAGCATCAGCATCGCCGTCACGATCAGGATGTAATGGCATAAGCAATAACGGACCATTTCCAAGAACGTCCAGAAATCGCCGACTCTTGCTCCTAATTCAACAGGCGTCGTCGGGAAAAGGAGCGCGATCGCGCCGCCTAAGATCGACATGATCACTAGGTATTCCTTTAAAAGAGCGTTCCCAAACATAAAGAGGAACGGCGCGGCCAAAACGAGCACCGCGCAAAGGTTGAGCGCGCTAGATAAATAAAGCGCAAACGGCCAACGTTCAAAATAATAAGGCGTGAATTGGCGCAGGAAGTGGACGGCGAAATTCCCCCACATCAAAGCAAGGATCAGCTTCTTGGCGAAGTCCTTGCCTTTGGCTTTCGCCAATAGAAGCATCGCCCACGCGAATAGGAAAAAGAAGGCGATGATCA
Source organism: uncultured Erysipelotrichaceae bacterium (assembly GCA_902802365.1). Taxonomy (GTDB): domain Bacteria; phylum Bacillota_I; class Bacilli_A; order RFN20; family CAG-826; genus Alloenteromonas. Next base: position 4,099 of record CADCLZ010000021.1, read on the forward strand.
GAAAATGCAGGAACCCCCAATAAGTGACGCTGACCGGGCTCATAGGACGATCTCTTTCGGACCTCCTGGCACCACGTTAACGGGCACCACCGCTTTCTCGCCATAATAGGCCTTCATCGCTTTGACGAAGGAAGAGAGCTCCTCCTTTGGGACGAAGCAAAGGATGCTCCCGGCAAAGCCGCCGCCCATGATGCGGGCCGCGCCTTTCCCCGGGCTGATCAGTTTCTTCGCCCGGTCGACCGCTTGCTGCGGGCTCTGCTCATATTGGCCGGGCACCATCGTGTTCTGCAGTTTGTCGCGCGAGGAATCGCCGGAAGCCGAGATCGCTTCGAGGAAGGCGGAAAGATCGTTCTTCTCCACCGCTTCCTTGGCCTTCAGGACCCGGGCGTTCTCTTCATAGAAATGCTCCGCGGTCTCAATCGCATCGCGCGGGAAATCGCTGGGGAAGGCATGGGAACGGAAATCCCCTTCCTTGAGGTCGCGAAGAAACTCCACCCCGCATTCGTTCGCCACCTTCTTCATCCTGGCGGGGATCGCCGCGTAATAGGGAGTCAATTTGGCATGGCTGCCGCCGGAGTTGACCAAGACGATTCCAAGCGGAAGGCGCCAACGAAGCGGCTGGACGACCGGTTCATCGATCTTTTCAAAATCAAGGAAGCAGATATCGCCGAAGCTCGTCCCGATTTGGTCCAAAAGCCCGCAGGGCTTTCCAAAGTACTCGCGTTCGCTGAATTGGCCGATTTTCGCCATGTCGAGCGCGCTTACTTTGCCCTCGTTATAAAGCAGATTGAAGATCTCGACGATCAAGGATTCGTAGCAGGCCGAACTTGAGACACCGGCCCCGGGGAAGATATCGCTGGTGCAGACCGCGCGGAAGCCGCCTAAGCGGTAGCCGCGTTCCAATAAACCGGCCATTACGCCGCGGACCAAGCCTTTGGATTGGCCGAGTTCATAGGGGCGTTTTTTGACGTCCCCCGCCTTGATTTGGAAAAGCGGATAGCCTTCGGAGCGGATCTCGATGAGGTTATCCGCGGTTTTCGCCACCGCGGCGGTGATGCCCATCGAAGCGCCGGCCACCAAGCAAAGGCCGTGGTTATGGTCGGTATGGTTCCCGATGATCTCCAGCCGCCCATGGCTTTCGATCACTCGCGGGGCGAGCGAAGGATAATAAGAAAGAAACGATTTCTTTAAAGCGTTCATGCTAAGACCTCCTCGATGAAGCGAAGATAGGCTTTTTGGCCTTCCTCGGTGTTTTTGAAGACGGCGATGTTGCCTAAGATCTTCCGGCAAACCTCGCCGATATAATCCGTGATCGGCTGCTGGGTTCTTGCGAGTTCTTCGACCATGCCTTCGAAATCCGCCATATCCGGGAAGTCCTCAAGGACTTCTTCATAGGTTTTTTCGCCTTTGAGAACGTTCTCGACCAGCCCGCATTGCCTTTGTAAGCGCGCGGGCAGGACGAACAAACCGGCGGCTTCGATCAAACCGATGCCTTCCGATTTGATATGACGGTATTCCGGATGGGCATGGAAGATCCCGTCGGGGTATTTTCCATCGGTGCGGTTATTGCGGAGGATCAAGAACAAACGGTATAAGCCGTCTTTCTTCTCCAAGATCGGGGTGGCCGTATTATGCTGACCGTCCGCATCGCGAGAAACGATGTCTTGGCTTAGATCATCATAGTCATGCCATTTGTCGATGAACCGCATCGCGAGGGATAGCATCTTGGCGCGGTCTTTCCCTTCTAAAAGAAGGGACGGGTGATAGAAATCAAGGATTTCCACTTTGATGCCATCGACCTGGGCGACAATTTGCTTCGCCTTGGCTTTCATGATCGGCATCCGGTGACCGCCGCCTTGGAAATGCTCGTGGTCGAGGATCGAGCCGCCGACGATCGGAAGGTCGGCGTTCGAGCCGATGAAATAATGCGGGAATTGATCGACGAAGGCGAACAGCTTCGAAAGGTTATTGGCGTTGATCTCCATCGCTTCGTGCTTTTCGCTGAAGCAGATCAGATGATGGTTGTAATAGGAATAGGGCGAATACTGAAGATACCACCGCTCCTCATCAAGGGTGAGCGGGATGACGCGGAGGGTCTCCCTCGGCGGCTTTTGCTCATTCCCCCAGAAGCCGAGGTTTTCATGGCAAAGCATGCATTTGGGGTAGGAGACGCTTTTCTGGGTCTGCAATTTCGCGACGTCTTTGTTGTTCTTCTCCGGGCGGGAGAGATTGATGCTGACCTCGATGGAAGGGCCATCGGGGAACGAGGCTTCCCAGACGATGTTCTTCGCGATCTTCGTCTTCTGGATGTAATAGTTCTTCACCGAGAGGTCATATAGATAATCGCTGGCCAAGGAAGGCTTTGCCTCGTAAAGGGCCCAAAAGGCGTCGTTGACCTGGCTAGGGAGCGGACTGAGCAGGCCCAAGATCCAAACGATCTCGCGCTCAGCCTCGTTTTCGGAGAGTCCCTTATCTAAAAGATAAGCGCGGACCGGGGCGATGATTTCATCCGGAAGAGCAAGCGAAGCGATCCACTGCTCATCGACCTCCCCTTCGTAAGGCTTTTCGCAAGCGAAATAACGAAGGAGCAGGTTGCGTTTATAAACCGCGTCCTCTTCGCCTAGATAAAGATGGCTTTTGGCGTAGCAAATCAGCTCTTCGACGTTTTTCTCAATCATTTCGTTTTCCCTTTCTCGAGGAAGCGGAATTCGCTCATCCTCTGATAAGTCTCGCCCTGATGAAGGATATTCGGGCGGATGGCGAATGGATGCTCGGAGCATTCGATCGCCAGCGCCGCATGCTTCTTCTCGGCATAACCGTTATAAAGCGCGATCCCATGGGCGAAGTTATCGGCGTAGATCAAAAGGCACGGCATATCGGTGCGGACTTCCAAACGATATTTCTCGTTTTCAAGAACCGCGTCCGGCTCATCCTCTTTATGGCTTAGGACCAGCAAATGGTCATACCCCCATGGCGGGGCATTTTGGAAAGAAGGATCCTCCGCGCCCTCCCCCAGGGTCTTCCCGTTTCTAAAATCAAGCAGCGGGGTCACCCTTTCTTCTTGGAGAGGGATCTGCTCTTCGTCCATCGAATAATAGGAAGACGCATTCACTTTGAGCCTTTGGCTCAAGACATCCTCTTCCCCAAGGTTGAAATACGGATGGATGATCGGGGCCAAGGCGGTGTCTTGATCGGTTTCGGCGAGGAAGCGGACCCGAAGGATCGGCTCCTTCTCCATCAGCTCATAGATGACGACGAAATGGAGGTTGCCGGGAAGGTTTTCTTCCCCATTTGGGGAATCGAGCAGGAAATAGACGCGGGTGGAATCCTCCTTCTCCTCAACCGGCGGCATCTTAAAGCGTTGGTAGGCGAAGGTTTTCTTCCCGCCATGGGAAGCGTTGTTCCCCTCGGTGAGGCTCATTTGGTAGGTTTGGCCGTTGATCTCCACCACGCCGCCTTTCACTCTTCCGGCGATCCGCCCCAGGCATTTGCCGTAAAAAGCATCCGAAGCCTCGAAAGCCTCCGGGGTATCGGGGGCGATATTCATCGGAACGCCGCGAAGCTTGATTTGATAAATGGATGCCCCGCAATCGGAGAGGACGACTTCTAAGCCGCAGGAATTCGTGAGGCTAAGATAGGCGGCGGATTCGCTTTGGAAGCTTTTCTGTTTCATTCCTTCACCTCGAATAGAAGCTCAGACAGTTCCTTCTGATCCAAAAGCTTTGGGCAGGGATATAGCGGATTGGCCTCATGGTCGGCATGCGCGGCCATCGCGGGGATATCTTCTTCTTTGATGACGTTGGAAAGCTTCGCCGGCATCGAGAGTTTTTGATAAAGCTCAGCCATCCAGGAAAACACCGCTTCCCGCTTTTCCTCAATGCTGCAAGACGCCTCTTTCAAGAGAAGGGCATCGGAGATCTCCGCCAAACGCCGATCGGCGGACGGGGTGTATTTCCTTAAGACATGCGGCAGGAACAGCGCGCAGAGATAGCCATGGGGCAGATGGTAATAGCCACCCAAAGAATGGGCGAGCGCATGGACATAGCCAACATAGGCGCGCGTGAAGCTGACGCCGGCCAAATAGGAGGCTTTGAGCATGCCCAAACGCGCTTTGGAATCTTCTCTATCTTCATAGAAGCGGACCAGATGCTCATTGATCAAGCGGATGGACTCCAACGCGCAGCGCCTGGTCTTCTTCGTCGAATGGTGATTGACGTAGCTCTCCACCGCATGGGTCAAAGCATCGAGCCCGGTATTGGCAATGACGGTTTGGGGAAGGCTTTTGAGGTATTGGTCGTCGAGCACCGCCACATCGGGGATCAGCTTTGGGTCATTGATCGCGAACTTATCCTTCGTCGCCGGATTGGTGACGACCGAGGAGACGGTGACTTCGCTCCCGGTTCCCGCGGTGGTCGGGACCGCGAGGAAGAACGGCAGGCGGCGGCTGACCTTCAAGACCCCTTTTGAATCAAGGCAGCTTCCACCGCCGATGGCAATCAGGCAGTCAGCGCCTTCCTCTCGATAAGAAGAGACTATTTCTTCGACTATGTCGAAGGTTGGCTCATGGGTGATATTGGAATAGACTGAATAGGCAATGCCTTTTTCTTCCAATGCCTTCAGGAAGCTTTCTTGGATTTTGGCATCGAAGAGGACTTTGTCGATGACGATGAAGGGATGGGTGAGCCCTTTCTCCTTCAATAAGGATGGGACCTTCTCGACCAATCCCCCCTGCCCTTCGATGAGCATCGGCTCATGGAAGTTTAGAAAATGCGTCGCAAGGGCGAGGACCGCTTGATAGCTCCGGCAATAGGCTTTCTTAAAAGGATTCATGGTTATAATAGCGGCGAAATGATGCGGAGGACCGCCCAATAGAACATATTGCGCATATGCCAGCGGTGCCAGCGCGCATAGTCGATGTGCTCGGCTTTGGCGAAGGTTTCATCGAAATCCTTCGAGATGGCGGCCACCTCGCTGGAATTGACGACCAATAATCCGCATTCAAGGTGGAAGACCAAGGAACGATAGTCGAGGTTGAAAGTGCCGATCGTGGCGACTTTGCCATCGACGACGAATACCTTTTCATGGACGAAACCCGGGGTGTACTCATAAATCTGAACCCCCGTCTTGATCAAACTGTTATAGAAAGATCGCGAAATCTGGAAGACCGCGGGTTTGTCGGGGATGTGCGGGAGCAACAGGCGCACGCGGACGCCCGATTTGGCGGTGTTGATGATCGCCGAGCTTAACTCGTTATCGAGAATCAGATACGGGGTGGCGATATCGACGGTTTCCTTCGCCATGCCTAGAAGCGCCGAATAAACGTGCTCGCCGACGGAATCATGGTCATAGGGAAGATCGCTATAGGGCTGGAAATAGCCGTCGGTCTCCGGAACCACGTATCCTTCCGGAACGAAATGGTCGTAATGGTAGTATTCCAATGTATTTTGATCCTCGATGCCGGAAACCGCCTGCCAGTTGGCTAAGAACATGGTCGTGAAGCCGTAAACGGCTTCTCCTTCAATGCGAATGAAGTTATCCTTCCAATGGCCGAAGCGTGATTTGACGTTGATGTATTCATCGGCGAGGTTGCAGCCGCCGGTATAGGCGATGTAACCGTCGACGACGAGGATCTTGCGGTGATCGCGGTTGTTCAAACGGATATCGAGCAACGGGCGGACCGGTTCGAATGCATAGCATTTGATGCCTAAGTCACGAAGGTAGGCGTCATATCCGGCGGGGACGGTCGAAAGCGAGCCGACATCGTCATAAAGCATGCGGACATCTACGCCCTCTTTCACTTTCTCAAGCAGAATCTCGAGGACGCTGTCCCAGAATTCGCCGGGAGCGACGATGAAGAATTCCAGGAAAATGTAGTGCTTCGCTTTGCGAAGATCCGCCAAGAAGTCCCCAAAGGCATAATCGCCTAGCGGGTAATAATGGGCGGAAGTGTGCCCGTAGATAGCTCCAAAGGAATTGTGTTGAAGATATTGGGTAAGAGGAACGACGGAAGTATTGACCTTTTCCAACTCTTTTTTCACTTCCGGAGAGGTCTCGCGCCTCTGCATGTGCTTGGACCACCGCACGTACTTCTTTTTCTGGCCCGGCGTGGTCGCCTTGTTCGCGAATAACAAATAAAGGATCGCGCCAAAGATCGGGAAGAGGACGACGAAGAACATCCAGGTGATTTTGTAAACGGGATTTGATTTGTTATTGATGATCCAGCCTAGGAAGACGATGTCGACCAAGAAGATGATCACAACAGCCATCACCCGGTTCTCTGGGGACAAGGCGCCGCCAAGCAAAACAACGGCAGCGCCGACCATCAAAAGAAGCTCGGCGAGTATTAAGAGAATAATCAAGAATCGCGCAACGTAACCAGGATTAAAAAAATGGCGATGATTTCTACGTTTTTTCGATTTTTCTTTATGGGTCATATTTCGCAAAATATCCTAACGTTCCTTATTTTAAGGAACGCGAAGGGAAAAGTACACTCGAAAGACCTTATTCGAAGAAAAAAACGAAGATGGATTTCGATGAAAAACGTTAGAAAAGGAAGCTGATTTTGTATAGGTGTTCATTATTATTTATTGTGGGAATTTGCATCAAATTTACAAAACTATATCAAATCAAAATTTGAAATTTCAAAAACGGCATTATTTTTTAAGAATTATTATGAACATTTAATTTGAACAAGTTGCTTCGGGATTTTCAAAATTCCGTTTTCTACTATTTATTTACTATTTTTAGACTATTTAAAAACTTTTCATTTATCCGTTTTTCATTCGGATTTTTGATTTTTCATTTTTGGCTCTGCCTTTTTAAAGTTCAGTTTGTTCATTTAAATTTTATCTTTTTTTGGACCAATCCAATTTATAGCAGTTTTCACAACCTGTTTTCCGCGGTTTTCTTCAGAAGGAGCCGCCCCTATTCGCTTCGTCATTTAACCCCTTTGATCCTTCTTGTTTCCGCTTTCTTTTTCCGACTTCGGTCTGGGTTATGGAAAAATTCTTCAAAACGAATACAATTCTTTCCATAAGGGAAAGCACCTGCTGGTTCCTTGTCTCGCAGATATGAAATGGACTCTTAAGGAAGTGATCAAGGAAACGGAGCATCCGTTTCTTAATTTCTATACGCTTGTTTACGATGTCGAAGATGAGAACGGCCACCATTGCTACCGCTATTTCGCCGCTTCTAGGCATGATACGGATTCTCTTTTGGCCAAAACGGGCGACACCTCCCGCCCCGATGGGGTTTTGATTCCGCTTTATTACGTTGATCCCAAAACCAAAAAGACATCCTTCCTGCTCACCAAGCAGTTCCGCCCCGCCGTTGGCAAATATGTCACCTCGATGGCCGCCGGTTTGCTTGACCCGGAAGACGCCGATATCGCGGAATGCGTGAAACGCGAAGCCAAAGAAGAAGCCGGCGCCCTTGTGGACGACATCGAGCTCCTTTGCCCGGCGGCCCCCACTTCGAGCGGTCTCTCCGATGAGCTTGACGCCGTCTGCCTCGCCCGCATCGTCGGGTTTGAACAAGCTTCTCTAGAAGCTTTTGAGGATATCAAGTCGTCCCTGAAGACCCGTGATGAAGTCGTCGAAATCATGAAGAATCCCGAATATTTCATCCCGCTTAACATCCGAATGATCTTGCTTTATCTGCTTGAGAGGTTCCCCCGATGAAAGACAACAACGAATTACTAGCCCAAATCGAAGAAAAGTTTAACTACTGCCTTTCCTGTCCGAACCCTCGCTGCGAAGAAGGCTGCCCGGTCCATAACCGTATCCGCGATTTCATCCGCTCCTTGAAGCAGAATGACCTCAATAATGCCGGATTGGTTCTTTATAGCGTCAATCCGTTCCCCGAATTCACTTGCCGGCTTTGCGATGGCAAAAGGCAGTGCCAAGGCAAGTGCGTGCGCGGGATGGGCGGCGAGCCGGTCGACATCCCCGCCTTGGAGCGATTCATCTCCGACCATTATTCCCGCGATATCGCCGTCAAACCGGAGAATGGGCACCGGGTCGCGATCATCGGGGCGGGCATCGCTGGGCTGACCGCGGCCCGCACGCTGCTTTTGGAAGGCTATGCCGTCGATGTCTACGAAAAGGAATCGACTTTGGGTGGCGCGATTTATACCGGCATCCCCGATTATCGTTTCGATAAGAAATATTTGCACAAAGTGCAAAAGGAACTCGAGGAGATGGGCGCCAAGTTCTTCTTCAACGTCGAGATCGGCAAAACGATGACTCTTGATAACGTCCTCGCTTTCCATGAACGCGCCCTGGTCGCCGTCGGCGCCAGCCAAGAACGCCTCCAGAACCTCTCTGCCGAAGAGGGCTATGTCGGCGGGCTGACCTTGCTCTATGACCTTAACATCCTCAAGAAGAAAGCCCTCTATAAGAAAAAGTTCCAAAACGTCCTCGTCTGGGGCGGCGGAAACGTGGCCTTAGACTGCGCGAGAAGCCTCAAGCGGATCATCCCGAACGTCTCGATCATCTATCGGCGCGGCGAAGAGCAGATGCCCGCCAATCGCGATGAAATCGACCAAGCGAAGGAAGAAGGCGTCGAATTCCGGTTCTTGGAGAACATCATTTCCCTCGAAAAGGACCTTAACGGCAAAGTCGTTGGCGCCCGTTGCATCAAGATGCGCTTGGGGCCGCTCGATGAATCCGGCCGCCCTAGCTTCAAAGAAGTCGATAACAGCGAATTCTCGATCGACTGCGATCTGATCGTCTCGGCCACCGGCCAAGCGGTCGATACCGAGATCCTTAAACCGGGGCTTTCCCGTTATTGGAAGAGCACCAATCACGAAGCCAACCAAGATCGGGTCTATTTCGCTGGCGATTGCTATCTGGGCCCGAAGACCGTCGTCAGCTGCATCCAGGACGGCAAAGACGCCGCGCAGGAGATCATGGCGAGCTTCCGATGAGCGGAAAAGACGGAAAAACCACTTTCCTTTTGGGCGCTGGCAAAGGCCTGGGCCTTCTTTTGTCCTCCCTCCTTCTTAAAGAAGGAAGGTCTTTGATCGCGATGATGGCCCCAGGCGAAGAAAGCCAATACCTCAAGAAGAACTACCCGGATTCCTATCATCCGATCTTCTCCGATTCCATGGATCCCAAAGCAATCCATGAAGTCATTCAGGAGGCGCTTTCCTCCTGTGGGCCGGTCGATGAAGTCATTTTGATGGATGGCTATCGGATGTATGGCGCTTTGGAAGAGCTCGGCGAACTGGAGATCAACCATTCCCTCCAATATAACCTCATCGCCCCTTTATACGTCTTAAAGGCGTTTCTTCCCCAGTTCCGCCAACAAAAGCATGGGCGTATTTTGGCTCTGATGAGCCAAGACGCTTTGCTCCCTTCCGCCGGCCATGGCATTTCCAACGCCGCGCGCTTTGCCCTCCGCGGCGCCTTAGAAAGCCTGAAAGAGGAGATGGAGCCTTTCGGCGTCAGCCTCTCGATCGTCGCCCTCGGCGAGCTCCGTGTCCGTCCCGAGCCCTCCGATACCAGGATCGCCGCGCTCACTAGAACTTATGACATTGGGACGGCCCACGATTTCCTCTTGCAGCTAAAAGCCCAGAAGCGCAACGGGCCGGTCGATCCCGAGAAAGCCGCCAAGAGGATTCGCCGAGTTTGATCGTCTTAGGGAGCCAAACCAAGCAGGCTTATTACGATCAAAACGAAAAGATCAACAAATCCCTCCTCCAAGAAGAGGGTTTATCCGCTGAAGCGGATATCACCCCCTCCAGGAGAAGGAAGAAAACCAAGAAAACCAGCCAAAGCGAGAATCCGTTGTTCCGCCCAGGCCGCCGGAAGAAAACATGAAAGGAGAACTTATGCGCATCGCATCATTCAACGTCAACGGCATCCGCGCCATCCTCGGCAAGGATTTCGCCGCCTCCTTCGAGAAACTTGGCGCCGATATCCTCGTCCTCGAGGAAACCAAATTAAGCGAAGACCCCGGTCTGCTCCCTCCGTTCCAAAAAGAAGGCTATGAATCCTATTGGACGATCTCGAAGATGCGGAAAGGCTATTCGGGGGTCGCGATCTTCACGAAGATCAAGCCTTTATCCGTCCATTATGGGCTTCATGATGGCAAATACGACGAAGAAGGCCGCCTCATCACCCTCGAGTTCGAAGACTTTTATCTGGTGGGCGCCTATGTGCCTAACGCGGGCGAAGGCTTGAAGAGGCTCCCGTTCCGGATGCAATACGAGCAAGACGTCCGCGAATATCTCCACGATCTCGACCAGAAGAAGCCGATCGTCTATACCGGCGATCTCAACGTCGCCTATCAGGAGATCGATTTGAAGAATCCTTCCAGCAACCACCAAAACCCCGGCTTCACCGATGAAGAACGCGGGGAATTCGGCAAGCTCTTAGGCCTTGGCTTCGTCGATGTCTGGCGCACCCTGAACCCCGAGAAAGTCAAATACTCCTGGTGGAGCTATCGTTTCCATGCCAGGGAGAACAACGCGGGTTGGCGCATCGACTATTTCATCGTCAGCCAAAGGCTGATGGGCAAAGTAAAGGGCAGCGAGATCCATAATGAGATCTATGGATCGGACCACTGCCCTGTTAGCTTGGATTTGTTTTAGA
>CADCLZ010000022.1 GCA_902802365.1 uncultured Erysipelotrichaceae bacterium
AAATGAAAACGCTAATCCGATGACGATGGTCTTTAACGGATTCTTTTGTTTTTTCTTATTCATAAGAAATCTCCCTATATTCTTAAAAAATAAACCAGTGATAGGTTTTTTAAAGGGGGGAAATGCGTTTTTTGAAGTTTTTTATGAAAAAAGGCTCTCCGAAGAACCTATTCATAGGCGAAACCAGTCCCGATTATAAGAAATAGGCATATATGCGTGGGTGCGCATTAAAGGAGGCGTTCGAGGATGAGGACGAGCTTCCCTTTGCGGGATTCCCCGACCGTTTCGCGGTAGATGAATTTGCCCCAGCCTTCGTAAGAGACGCGTTCCCCGGGCAGCAAAACGGTGTCAGGTCTGGCGTTTTCATGGAGCGAGAGGTGGACGCGCTCACCCAAAATCGCGTTTTTGGCGTCTTCCCGGGAAAGGTGGGCGATCGCGGATAAAACATTATCAAGCCGCAAGGAGGAAACGCTTAAGCGGATGCTTTCTTTCAGGAAGGAAAGATGGCAGTCGGATAAGGGGACTTCTTTGACATTCATCGGAACACGGCCGACGGAGTCCAACCCTTCCAAAGCTTCTTTAGCCGCGGTGGGGGAGAGATATAGATAAGCGAGCCCATCTTCATAAAGGATGTCGCCGATCGTCTCGCGTTTGATGCCCAAGCTCATGAGCGCCCCCAGATAGTCGCGGTGGCCGAGTTTTCTTTCTTCTTTGGCGTACCGCGGAGTGAGTTTGAGGAGGCGGATGAATTGAAGTTGGTCTTCAAGCAGAAATGGCGCTCCTTGGATCGAGGAGGAAGACAGCAAACCCGCGATCTTCCCTTGTTCGGTCAGACCGAGGAACTCGCTCGCGCGCATTGTGCCTTTTCTTTGCGATTGTTCGGCGAGGTCGAGGATATGGGAAAGGAGATATTCTTCCATCAGGCGGCCTCCGGGGAAGTGGGCTTCTCTTTCATGCTGATTGGGAGGACGAGGATAAGGCCAAGGAGACTAATCCCGGCAAGGATCAAGAAAGCGGGGGTGTAGCCGGCCGAATCCGCCAAAACGGGGATCAGGAAATCCATGCCCGCGCACAATACGAACTTCACCAAGGCGAAAAGGAAATAGCCGGGATAGAGAAGCTTGGGGGATAGGATCCTTCTTAGAAGAATCAGCTGAGCCAATAGGCAAAGGCCCATCGTTACCCCGCGGAGAATATCGAAAAAGAGGTAAATATTTGGGTTTTGCAAGGGAATCGCGAATAGAATCGGCCGCAAAACCTGGGCAGCTGCCCCGACGATGATCGCGATTTTGACCGTCGTTGGCCTATAGATTCTTTGGAAGATCATCATCACGATGAACTCCAAGGCGATCGCCGCGGCAAACGCATAGCCGAACAGGGTATCGTTGATCCCCAGATCGACGCTGAAGAGGCTGAAACCGGTGTCGGTGGCAAGCATCATCGCCTCAAATAGGCTCACGCCAAGCAGGAAGAAGACGAAATTTCGGTTTTGGAACAAATCACGGAGGTTCCCACGGATTGAGGGCTTCTTTTGGGTTTCGATAAGTTCCGTATCGTTTTTGTCGTATTTAAGAAATAAGAAGAGGATGGAGGAGAAAAGCATGATGCAGCCGCCGATGAAGAACGTCCACTGATTGGAGATATAGGTGATCAGATAGCCGCCGCTAAGCACGCCGACGATATAGGCCAGCGTTCCGAATTGCCGGGCGGAGCCGTAGGTCTTCTTCGCCTGATCGGTGACGCCCACAATAAAGGTATCGATGATCGAAAACTCCGGCCCAGTGCAGAAATTAGCGATCATATCGAACAAAAACACGAGGAAGAACTGAGTCGGGAAGCCAAAGAAGGCGACGACGCCCGATTCCAAAGCGAAGAGGATGACAAAGAAGATCTTCCTTCTTGTAGGGTTGGTTCCCAATAAGGCCAAAGCCAGGCTTCCGAAGATCCCCATGAATGGGATCGTCATCGTCAAGATGCCGAGTTCGACCGGCGAGAAGGGCAGGCTTTTGGGGTATCTCGCCATGAAAGCGTAAAAAAACGAATCCCCGAGCCAACGCAGAAAAACCGTGACAATCAGCAGGATGTAATTCGCTTTGCTTTTTCGGAGGCTTTCGTCCATTTCGTTAAAATCATACGCTTCATAGAAGCGCATGCACGAGAAAAGAATGAAGGTTTTTTAATCATTTTCGCGAGCGTGTAATAAAATTAACGCGTTCGAATCTCAAAAGGAGACAGAAGAATGAAGAAAAATGCCGTCTTATTTCTCGCCGCCTCTTTATTGCTTGGAGGCTGCGCGCTAAACCCCAACCCGAGTGCCAACACGAATGAACCCGATGCCACCCAGTCCGTGAGTGAGTCCATCACCGAGGAAGAATCCCAGGCCGCCCAAGAAGAAGCCGCCGAAACCTTGCTCGTCGATTCCGCGATCGGCATGGGCGTCATGAATGGCGGAACTTCTGCTGGAGCCAATGGCTTATATGTCCATCGGGCGAGCCCAGTCGACAATTTCAAGCCGGTGATCGCCGACATCTTCGCCACCCAGATCCAAAACTTCAATATCGTCGTCACCATGGACACCGGCGAGATCAAGACCGAGAAGAGCGATGACCCCGCTTATCCGTCGCTGTTCGTCGGTACCTTCAAACTGAGCCAGGAGCAAGAACTTACCGCGAAGCTCTATTATAAAGTGGAGGCCGACCCCGACCTTACTGGTGGACTGAAGCTCAACATCACCGGTCTCGTCAAGGTTTTGTCCAAAGAAGGGCAAGAAGTTGGCATCCCCAATATCCCGGTGAGCGGCTATTACCTCGTCAAGAAGGTCGATGGCCAAATGGAGAATTCCTATGAATTCAAAGGCGTCATCGACGCGATGGATTACCTTGAATTCAGCAAGGGCGTCGATGAAGAGACCAAAGAAGGCAATAACGTCCACGTCAAAGCCGTCGTCAGCGGTCAGACCGTCCTCGATCAGGTGATCGAACTCGATATCCCGGCCGATGGCAATGTCACCGTCAACGTCGCTTATGAAAAAGAAGGCATCAAGGTCGATGTCAAAGTCTCCTATAAGGGCAATGATGTCTGCCGCCTTGAAGGCAATGTCACCGTTACCAGCATGGACCTTTCGGTGAAGATGGCCGCCGACGCCACCATCGAGCGCGATGTGAATGGCAAGGTCGTCCGCGTCATCGTCCACTTCGATGGCGATCCCGCGGAAACCACCTATCCGGTCAGGGTCTAAGGAAAATAAAAAAAGAAAGCACCCATGGGTGCTTTTTTTGTTTCTTTTTCTCTTATTTCAGCCCTTCGCCGCTTTTGACGGCCTTCAAGGCGGCACTGCGGGTGACGATGCCGATGAAGATGCCGCGGCTATCGACGACCGGGGCATAGTTCTGGTTGAGCAAGACATCGAGGAGCGAGCTGACCTCGGCGTCCGCGGAGACCGGTTTGATTTCCCAAAGCGAGTTCACGTTGGCGAGCTTATGCTCTTCCAGCTCATTGAAGGAAAGCCGGTATTTCATGATGTAATCGAGCAGGTCGTTCGCGCGGACGGAGCGGATATATAGCCCGGTTTCGCGTTCGATGACCGGTAGCATGCTATAGCCGCGTTCTTTGAATTTTTCCAAAGCCTGGCGGACGGTCATGTCGCTCGTTAGGTAAGAAAGGACGTTTTTCGGTGTGAGGAAGAACAATACATTCATGGCTTTATTATAACCGAGAATGGAGGACGAGGGATGAAATCCCTGCGCTGAGACGCTTTTCCGCATCCTGGAAATGGTTGCCAGGGTTCAGGACGAAGTCGGCTTCGATGCCGAGATCCTGAAGGATCTTCTGGGCGGAAATTGTCTTTTCCTCCACGCTTTGGAGGCAGGGGTTCTTCGCCTGTTTCTCCTTCTCTCCTAGGGAAAGATAGACATAACCTGACCGCTTTTCGCTCTTTCTGATTTCCGTGAGGAAGTCCGTATACCAAAGGGAGCCAGAGCAAGAAGCGGCCATCGAGAATAAAGGGGAAGCAAGAAAGGCGTATAAGGCGAATAGGCCCGCCAAAGAGTAACCGGCGATCGCCGCCTTCTTGGGGTTATGCCCAAGTTTCTTAACTTCCTCTTCAACCGCCTTCAGGAAAGCTTTGCCATTGCCTTTGAACCAGCCATGGCCGAACGGGCTTTTCAATGGATAAGGGGTTAGGTCGTCGTTCCAGGAATAAGCGGTTAAGAAAAGAATGGAGAACGGCTTCCCAATCATAGAAAAAGACTCGCATAGCGAAGTCTTTTCTTCTTTTTCGATCGGGCAGACGATCAAAAGGTCGTCCGCGCTGGCGTTTTGAAACTGGATCAGCTCGCTTTTCATCTTAATAGATCGCATTTGCAAACAAGACGAAGCGCAAGATGGTTAAAGCGAGGGCCAAGAAGAAGATCGATCCGTAGACGATGCCGAAGATCGAAAGGGTTTTGTTGGCGCTCTTCCTTAAAAGGAAGAGAGAAAGCGGGGCGAAGACCGCGGTCAACACCGCGTTGGCAAAGCAGCCCATGATCAAGGGGATCGAGAGGAAGATGATCGCGAAGATGTCGCCGATCGCTTCGCCGGCATCTTCTCCGGTCGAGTCGATGACCTTTTGAAAACTGATACCCCAGATCAGGAAGCTCACCAAAAGCACCGCGACCATCGCGATGGAGGCTAAGACCATCAACGGGACGTAAGTTTTTTTCGGTTTTTCCGCCGGGTTAAGATAGGTAGGTTTTTCCATAGGGTTATCTCCGGCGATTCTTTTCGCGTTTCGCCATCTCTCGATTATATTCTCGTTCGAGGTTTTTATTCAATTTTCTGTCGATAAAGCGTTCGAGGAAATAGAAGCCCGGCCCGCCGATCAAGACGAAGGCACCAAAGGTGATCCAGACGGTCGGGCTTTCCATCATATCTTGGATGATCTTCGCGTTCCAGGGCTGGAAGAATTCGCGCCCGAGGTCGTCGGCGGTGAAATTGGCGAGGCTGATCGCCTGCCCGCCCACATACCAGCGCGGGATGGCCACGCATAGGAGCAACCCGCCGAAGAAGACGGCGATGATCGTGATGAGACGGTATTTGTTTAACGGAGAGCAAAGGGCGATCAAGACGATATAGCCCGCCAAGAAGCCCATCACCGAAATCATCCCCGGGACCAGGGTGTGGTCGATCGCGTTGCTGATCTCGAGGATCGGCGGGATGATCGAAGCCAAGAGCAAGAAGAGCCCGGCGGCAAGCGCCTTGAAATAAACGTTTTTGACGAAGCTGCCGATGATTGGCTTTTTGCTTGGCTCCAGGGAAAGCAGGAAGCCGCCAAAAGCGATGTCGGCGGTTTGAACGAGGTAGATGTCCTCGATCGTGTAATACATCTGCCCGCGATGGAAGGGGATCAAGAAGAGGGCCAGGGAGGCGATGCAGATCGTCTTCATCAAGAAGAGGATCGCGGTGCGCTGGGTGTTGTTGACGACCTTTCTCCCTTGGGTGACCACCTCCTTGAGGTGGGAGAAGTCATTGTCGAGCAAGACGACGTCGGCGCAGCTTTTCGCCGCATCGGTGGCTTTCTGGAAGGTGATCGAGGCGTTGGCTTTGCGGAGGGCGAGGATGTCGTTGACCCCATCGCCGGTCATCGCGACCTTCCTCCCTTGCTCTTGGAGGGCGGAGACCAAGATTTCTTTCTGCTCGGGCGAGACGCGGGCGAAGATCGTGTATTTTGTCGCGGCTTCGCGGACTTCCTCATCGCTTAAGCCGTTAAGGCTTATGCCTTTCTCGCTGTGGAGGACGCCGCAAAGCTCGGCGATCTTCGTGACCGTGTTGATGTTATCGCCGGAGATGATCTTGACATCGACCCCGTTCTCGTTGAAGAAACCGATGGTCTCGCGCGCGCTCTTGCGGATGGAATCTTTCAGAAAGAAAAGCGCCATCGGCTCGTTGTTCTTCTTCAAGCCCAAAACGCGATAGCCATTGGAGGCGCGCTCAATGGCGATCTTCATGATATTGAGGTCAGCGGGGAAAAGAGCTTCGGGGGCGCCTAGATAGATCTCCAAGCCATCTTCGAATTTGACGCCGGAGTATTTCCTTTCGCTGGAGAAAGGGATGAGCGAGGCGGTGTGATGGCTCTCTTTGCTTCCAAAAGCTTGGAATAAGGCTTCGGTGGTGGAGTTTCTGGTCAGCGAGGAGCCCAAAAGGATGCGGAGGTAATTAATTGCCTCATCCTGATCATCGAAGTAGGTGGCATCGATCAAAAGCATGCTGCCATCGGTCAGCGTGCCGGTTTTATCGAGGCAGATCGTGTCCACGCGCGATAAGGATTCCAAACTGAAGAGTTCTTGGATCAGGGTTTGGTCGCGGGCCAATTGGACGACGGAGGCGGTCAAAGTGACGGAGGTCATCAGCAACAAGCCGGTCGGGATGATGCCGATGGCAAAGGCGGAGGTGGTGGTGACGATGATCGCCCAAGACTCAAGGTCTTGGAGGTCCAAGGGATTCGGGAAGACGTTCGGGTCGGCGCCCCAGCGGTTGACTTTATAGATCAAGGTCCCCAAAACGACCAGCACGACGGCGAACAAAACAAACGCCATGATGTTGAGGATCGTATAGATATTGCGCATCAATTCCGAACGGGTCTTCTGGATCTTCTTGAGCTTCTTGCTGAGGACGTTGATATAAGTGAAGCTTCCGACTTCGGTCACGACCGCCTTCACTCGGCCGGAGAGGATCGCTGAGCCCGAATAGATGAGGCATTGATTCTTTCTCGAGTCTTTATGGACCGATTCGGATTCGCCAGTCAGGAAGGATTCGTCGACTTCGCAGACGCCTTCGACCACTTTGACGTCGCAGGGGGCCTGCTCGCCGGAAGAAAGAACGATGACATCCCCAAGGACGATTTCGGAGGAGGGGATGCTGATCGAGCGCCCGTCGCGGAGCACCTTCGCCCGGCTCTCATTCATGATCTTCAGGTTGTCGAGGACGATCTTCGAACGGATCTCCTGGACGATGCCGATGATGATGTTGATCGTCAACGGCCCCAAGAAGCCGAATTTCGAGATGCCGAAATATTGCTGGGCCAGATCGACGCGGCCGATTGAACGAAGGTAGCCGCCGAAAACGGCGAAAAGGATCGCGATCAAGTACAAGACCACCGCGAATACGGAAAAGACGTTGTCGACGATGATCTTCAGATAACTCTTCTCAACTTTGACGCTGGCTTTGTTATGATAGCCTTGATCGGCGCGAAGCTTTGCTTCGGCGGAAGAGAGGCCATCGGTCAACGACGGGTCGGGGAAATGGGGACGTTCGACTTGCCGCGGATTCATTGGAATAAATTATATACAAAACGTGCCGTTTTGAACCTAAAAAACCCCGAAAAGGGGCGAAAAGGCTAAAAAGTTTCGACTTTTTAGATGATTTGGAGCAATTCGTTCACCAACGCCCGCAATGCGCGGAGCTGTTTGTCATGGGGAATCGTCGCGAAGGGCGGGAGATGGACGAAGAGCGATGGAATGCCGCTGGCGAGGTCATGGAAATAGACCAAATTGCAGATGTAGCGGCCCGGATCGTTCGAGCAAGTGAAAGGGAAGCCATCGAGGCGGACGATGAGCTTTTCCAGTTTTAGATGCGTGGAGAAAGAAGCAGGGGAATCCTCATAGATAGGGCAACCCTGCATGGATTTTCCGTCATTATCGGGGATCGATGCCTTCATTTGGTTATAGGCGTAACGTTCCAAATGGAGCGATTTCGCGCGGCCCGATAGACCGAGCGAAAGGATGAAGTCCGGCTTCTCCTCTTCGATCTTTTGGCTCAGCTCTTTCGGGGCTTTCTCAAAGGAAACCGGGAGGATCAAGGACGGGCAATCGAAAGCTTCCCCAAGCTCTTTAGCAAGCGTTTCGCTGGGGTTTTCGGGAAATGAAGAAAAAGGCAAGAAGCCGGTAAAGAGGATCTTCATGGGCTTATCTTGCCTTACAAACGATTTTAATCAAGCATCAAATGATGCCGAGCAGATAATCGTAGACCGCCTGTTGTCCGGAGATCAATCCGACCTCGAGCTGTGGGTATTTGGCGTTTATCTTCGCTTTCGCCGCTTCGGCTTCCTCTTCCTTGACTTCGTTGCCATAGAAAAGGACGATCGATTCGCGGTTGGCGAAGTCCGGGGCTTTCTCGATTAAACGAAGCAAAGCTTCGTCACGGTCCGGGAAGGAGACGACGAGATCGCCGTCGAATCCGCCGATCCATTCGCCTTTTTTGACCTCGACGCCATTCATCTTGGTGTCGCGGATCGCTTGGGAGATGAAGCCAGAGACGACATAAGAAAGGCCTTCTTCCATCGTTTCGTAGCAGTTTTGGCCGTTCTTCTCTTCCCCAGTGAGCATCGAGAGGGCGGCATAGCCGGCCGGGATGGTCTTGGTATCGAGGACATAGACTTTGCCGCCTTTATAGAGTTCGGCGGCTTGGTGGGCGGCCATCAAGATATTCGATTCATCGGGGAGCAAGACGATCTCTTTGGTGTTCAGAAGATTGAAGGCATCGATCATTTCGCTGGTCGAGGTGTTCATCGTCTGGCCGCCGTTGAGGACGAGGTCCGCGCCCATCTGCTCGAAGAGATCGAGGAAGCCATCGCCTTGGGCGATCGCGATGATGCCAAACGGCTTCTGGGTCTTTTTCTTTTCTTCTTTTTTCTTCAGCACTTCGTTATGCTGCAAGGCCATATTCTCCATCTTGAAGGTGATGAATTCGCCGAAGTTCTGGGCGAACTCGATGACTTCATACGGCTTCTTGGTATGGATATGGACTTTGACGATCGTGCCGGTTTGGAAGCAGACGAT
>CADCLZ010000023.1:0-7969 GCA_902802365.1 uncultured Erysipelotrichaceae bacterium
GATCTTCCTGATCGCCTTCTTCGCCCAGACCTTGATGGGTCTCAATAACGTCACCAACCTCTCGACTTCGCGCTTAGCCGATGTCGAGACGATCCTGAAGAACAACGAAAAGAATGCGGCGACGATCCAAAGCCATGTCGATGAGCAGTATCTTTCCAAAGCCACGCTGTTCTCCTATGTCCTGGAAGAGGTCCCGACGGAGCTATTTGTCTATGACAGCGAAGATGCGGATACCCATTCCTTGTTCACCCTCGACAAAGACGGCAACAAAATCTATTTGGTCGATGCCTACGAGAATCCGCGCTATAGCGTCACCAACAGCCCGATTCTGAAGGCCCTCTGCGAAGAAAACGACGTCAACGCCATCTGGGTCTATGACGAAGACGGCTTCTGCGTCGCCACCAGCGGCGAGAACTGGTACACCCCGATCCCCAAAGACCCGGAGCAGGTTGACTACCCGTTGAGCCGCATCATCGATGACAAAGTCGATTCGGCGATCCTCCAAGCCACCAAATCGGAGGAGGGCCTCACCAGGAAGTGCATGGGCTATCGCTTCGCCTATTTCACTT
Organism: uncultured Erysipelotrichaceae bacterium; assembly: GCA_902802365.1. GTDB lineage: Bacteria > Bacillota_I > Bacilli_A > RFN20 > CAG-826 > Alloenteromonas. The sequence continues at coordinate 570 of CADCLZ010000023.1, forward strand.
ATGAAGCCACCGACGGGGTCACTTCCTATGCCAGCCGTTCGCAATATGAGGATTATCTCGCGAAGGTCGCTTCCTCGACCTGGACCGAGCCCTATGTCATCGAGCGTCATCGCTCGCTGGTCAAGATCTGCGTCGACCAGAGCTCTTTGGATGCCCTCTTCGAAGTCACCTCGCTGAGCTACATCCTCTCGAATATGCACGTCTATGGCGAGAAGTCGTTCTTCGTCGCCTTCGATAACAGCGCCGACCACGTCGTCGTCTATTCGCCGGTTTCTTCTTCGCTCGGCAAGAAGGCGTTGGATATCGGGATGTCGGCTTCCGCCTTCCCGCTGACCGGGGTCTATAACGGCTTCCAGAAGGTCAACGGGGTCGAGTATTACCAGAGCAGCACCCTGATCGGGGATTATTACATCGCCACGGCGATCCCAACCGACAGCATCTATGAGATGCGCAACGCCCTCTCCTTATTCACCTTGCTCTTCAGCTTCTTCTTCATCGTCTTCGCCTCCGGCTTCTACACCGTCTCGAGCGATCGGGCGGACGAAGATTACGTCCGCGTCATCCAGCACCGCGACGGCGGGGATGACGAAGGCAAGAAAGACACCTTCATGCTGACGACGCCTTCGGGCAAGAAGAAGACCTCTTCCGCGGTCTCCCGTTATTACAAGACGAAGTGGCGGTTCATGAGCGCGGAGCAAAAGCTCGGCGCGATCCTTACCGGTTACATGACGGTCGCCTCGATCCTGATCATCATCGCGATCGTCCAGACCTTGCTCAACAAGGATTCCTCGAACATCTTCACCTATATCTTCAGCGGCAACTGGGAGCGCGGATTCAATATCTTCTCGATCACCGAATCGCTGATGATCATCATCTTGATCGCGACGGTCACGAAGATCGTCCAGATCCTCGTCAAGAACTTCTGCGGCACCTTAGGGGCCCGGGTCGAGACGACGGGCAACCTCGTCGTCAGCGTCCTCCGCTACGGCGGCATCATCGGCGGCATCTTCTACTGCTTGTACCTCTTCGGCTTTGATACGACATCGCTACTGACCTCGGCTGGGATCTTCAGCTTAGTCATCGGTCTTGGCGCCCAGTCGCTCATCAGCGACATCATCGCCGGCGTCTTCATCGTCTTCGAAGGCGAGTTCCGGGTCGGCGACATCGTCACGATCGGCGACTTCCGCGGCCAGGTTTTGGAGATCGGCTTGCGGACCACCAAGATCGTCGACGCGATGAACAACATCAAGATCTTCAACAACTCCGCGATCTCCGGCGTCGTCAATATGACCAAGGAAGCTTCCTATGCGATCATCGACGTCGGCATCGAGTATGGCGAATCCCTCGAGCGCGTTGAGAATGTCTTGAAGGAAGCCTTCCCGAAGATCAAGAAGAAACTGCCCGAGATCGTCGATGGCCCATACTACAAGGGCGTCTCCGAACTCGGCAACAACGCGGTCGTCATCAAGATCCTCGCCCTTTGCGAGGAGAAGGACCGCATCCAGCTCGCCCGCGACCTGAACCGCGAGATCTTCTTGGTGTTCAATGAGAACAACATCAACATCCCGTTCCCGCAGGTCACGATCTCCCAGCTCAAGGAGAAAGAGCACGCCGTCAGCAAATCCGAGCGGGAATCCGCGCAGGAATTCGTTGATCAGCAAAAAGAGGCATCGAGTTTTGTCGACGCCGATGACGACGAAGATTAAGGAGGTTTAGCCATGAATCCAGTCAGATTATTCACCGACACCAACTGCGACCTCCCGAAGGACGTCCGCCACGAGCATCAAATCGGCTTGATCAACTTCTCGATCTACCTGAACGACAAAGAGATCTCGCTTGACCCCGATTGGCGGGCCATCAAGCCCTCCGAGCTTTACGACACCCTTCGCAACGGCGGCCGCGTCTATATCCTCTCGACCACAGATTTCGAGATCGAGAAGAAGTTCCGCCGCCATCTCCTGCGCGGCGAGGACGTCCTCTACGTCGGCGCCTGCGGAAAGCAGTCACGGACGCTCGCCAAGGCGGAGCGGATCGCCGAGAAACTCCGCATCGAGTTCCCCGAGCAGCGCGTTGAGATCATCGACTCCTTAAACGCCTCGGTCGGCCAAGGCTTCGTGGTCATGAAGGCCGCGGAGTGCCTGCAAGCCGGGATGGAGCTCGATGAAGTCATCGAGCAAACCAAGGCGATGCGCAACAACGTCATCGAGTTCTGCACCGTCGAGACTTTGACCTATCTTTCCAAAGCCAACCGCGTCGATGCGCGCGCCGCGATGTTCGGCAACCTCTTCAACATCAAGCCGATCATCATCTCTGATGCCGAAGGCAACCAAACCTCGATCATGAAGGTCAAGGGCCGTCAGGCGGCGCTCGATAAGATCGCCGAGCTTTTCCTCGAGAATGTCATCGATCCGGAGAATCAGGAAGTTTATATCACCCATGGCGACGATATCGACGCCGCGGAATACGTGAAGAAGAAACTCCTCGACTCCGGGGTCAAATTCAAGAAGATCAACGTCCAGGTGGTCGGCGCGATCATCGGCGTCTCGACCGGCCCGGGCATGGTCGCGATCTTCGGCATGGGCAAAGAAGTCACCTACAAGGAGAAATAAGATGATCGTTGGCCTCTCCAAGATCATTCTTTTCGCGGCCTCTTTTTCCCTTGGCTTTGGCAAACCGCTCTTTCCTCAAGGAACGACCGTGCTTTCCGCCGTTTCGGAACAAAGCGAGGAACAGCAGGAGGAGGGATATGATTTCTCCCTCGGCGGGGTCACCACCGGTGTGGGCTTGATCGCGGTGGGGGGCGCTGGCGCGGGCGTGATCGCCTTCAACAACAAGCGCAAAAAGAAAGATACCCCAAGCAAAGAGTATTACGCGGTCGAGGAGGAAACCAAAACCGAGATCAAGCTCCCCGAGCGCGTCAACGATTCCTCCACCCTTTCCAACGATCTCCCCAATTCGGTGGAGGCTGTTCCCGAGGATGAGAAGGGACTATAAAAGCCTATCCAGGCGTTCTTACATTCGATACAATCTTCCGCATGAGCCGCGCCGTCCATCTTTCCAAAGCCAAATCGATTCTGCTTCTATCTTTGATCTATCTGCTATCGGCTGCCCCGGTGATCCTTTCGCCGTTTGTGGTCGATCGTTTCTTTTTGGCGCTCTTCCTAGGCGATCTGGCCAGTACCTTCATCATCTGGGTGTTCTCCGTTATCTTTGATAATGTGAGCCTCTATGATGCCTATTGGAGCACGCATCCTTTGCTGATTGCGATCTATGCCTTCATCCATTTCCGGGCTTTTGGCATCTATCACATCATCTGCTTGGCGGTCTTCGCCTTCTGGTCGATCCGTCTCACCTATAACTGCTTGCTGCGCTTCCGCGGGATGGATCACGAGGATTGGCGTTACTCCGATTGGCGGCCGAAGATGGGCAGGTTCTACCATCCCTTCGCCTTCATCGCCTTCATGCTGATGGAGACGGTGGTGGTCTATATCGCCTTGTTCCCGTTATTGATGTTCTTCGCCATCGGGGCTTCCCCGTTCAGCTTGATCGGCGCGGGGGTCGTCCGCCTTGGGACGTTGATGGAGCTTTTCGCCGACATCCAGATGGAGAAAAGCCATGCGATCGCCCCGGGCAAAACCTGCCAGATCGGAATCTGGAAATACTCCCGTCACCCCAATTACCTCGGGGAGATGCTCATCTGGCTCGGTTTATATCTGATGCTGCTGCTCAGCGATCCATCCCATGGCTGGATGCATTTCGTCGGCTTCGTCTTGATCGTCATCCTGTTCAGCTTCGCCTCGATCCCGATGATGGAGAAACGCCAATTGGCCAGGCGGCCCGATTACGAAGAATACAAAAAACGCACCAGCGTCTTGCTCCCGCTCCCCCCGAAGAAATAAACCGGAAAGAAGCGCCCCTGCGGTAGGGGCGTTTTTTTGAAATCCGTTCGATAAACCTTGGGCCGCGGCGATAAATAATGATGAAAAACTTCGTCCATAGGACGATAATAGAAGCATAAGTAGACCAAAGGAGGTCTTATCAATGTTAGTGAATGCGACTCGGATGTTGCGCATCGCCCACGACAATCACTATGCCGTCGGCCACTTCAACATCAACAATCTCGAATGGACCAAAGCCATTCTTCTCGAAGCCGAAGCTCAGAAGAGCCCGGTCATCCTCGGCGTCAGCGAAGGCGCGGGGAAATACATGGGCGGCTTCAAGGTCGTCGCCGCGATGGTCAAAGCCCTCGACGAATCCCTCGGGATCACCGTCCCGGTGGCCCTCCACCTCGACCACGGCACCTATAACGGCTGCTTAGCCTGCATCGAGGCCGGTTTCACCTCGATTATGTTCGATGGCTCCTCCCTCCCGTTCGAAGAGAATATCGAAAAGACCAAGGAATTGGTCGCCATCGCCCACGACAAGGGCCTCTCGATCGAAGCCGAAGTCGGCGCGATCGGCGGCACCGAAGACGGCGTGACCGCGGATGGCGAAGTCGCCGATCCCGAAGAGTGCAAGACGATTGCCGCGCTTGGCATCGACTTCCTCGCCGCCGGCATCGGCAACATCCATGGCATCTACCCGAAAGATTGGACCGGTCTCCATATCGATGCCCTCCAGCGCATCCAGGAAGCGACCGGCGGCATCCCGCTCGTCCTCCATGGCGGCACCGGCATCCCCGATGCCCAGATCAAGGAAGCGATCAAGCACGGCATGAGCAAGATCAACGTCAACACCGACTGCCAGCTCGTCTTCGCCGAAGCGACCAAGGAATACTGCCTCGCCGGCAAAGCCGACCCGACCGCGGAGAACACCAGCAAGGGCTATGACCCGCGCAAACTCCTGAAGCCGGGTTTCGAAGCGATCCGCGCCAAGGTCAAAGAGAAGATGGAGCTCTTCGGTTCCGTCGGAAAAGCCGCCTAAGAGCCAAAGAAAAAAGCTAGGCGTTCCTGCCTAGCTTTTCTTTTTGCTTAATCGCGTTTGGCGAGCACCATCTCGCGGGCGTATTCGAGCTGCTTGTCCGTCACCTTGTCGCCGGAGATCAAATAGGCGACCTGATGGATCTTCTCTTCGAGATTGAGGGTTTTGATATGCGCATAGGTGCGTTCGCCCTTGACCTGTTTGCAGATCAGGATGTGGTGATCGCTTAAGGAGGCGACCTGCGGCATATGGGTGATGGCGATGACTTGGCTATTGAGGGCGATCTCGCGGATCTTCTTCGCGACGGCCTGGGCGGTCTCGCCCGAGATGCCCGTATCGATTTCATCAAAGATGACGGTCGGGATCCTATTGGCTTTGATGAGGACCGCTTTGAAGGAGAGCATGATCCTCGAGGCTTCGCCGCCGGAAATCACCTTGGAGAGGCTTCTTAAGCCTTCGCCGGTATTGGTTTCGATCAAGAAGTCGACCGTATCGAGGCCGTCTTCTTTGAGGATCGAATCATCGGGTTTGGCGGGTAGGGGAGCGAACTCAACGCGGAAGGAAGCCTTCAGAAGAAGATCGGCCATATTGCGTTCGAGCTCTTTCTCGATCGAACGCGCGATCTTCCTACGGATGATCGTGAGTTCTTCGCCTTTTTCTAAGCAGGCTTGGAAGGCTTCATCCATCGCTTTCTTCTTCTCGTTGATCGCGCCGGATAAATCGGCGTTCTCGCCAAGAGTGGAGGCCAGCTCATCGCGATAAGCGATCAGCTCGGGGACGCTTCTACGGTACTTCCTCTTCAAAGCAGAGAGATCGGAGTCGCGTTGCTGGAGATCGTTTAAGCGGCCGGGGTTGTAATCAAGGTTCTCCAACTGTTTCTTGAGGGTCTTTAAGGCATCCTCGATCTCATAATATCGATCGTCCAGCAGGTCGTGGGTTTCCTGATATTGCGGCTGGATGGCGGAGAGCTTGGAAAGGATCTTATTGAGTTCATAAAGCCGATCGAGGAAATCCTCGTGGAGGATCGCTTCGGCTTCCTGAGAGAGGGAATAGATCTTGTCGTAGTTGTTAAGCAAAGCGATTTCTTGGGAAATCTCCTCCTCTTCGCCTTCTTTTAAGGCAAAGGCTTTGAGTTCTTTGTATTGGTATTCGTAGAAATCGCGGTCCTCCTCGATCTTCTCTTTCTTCTTCAACAGGGACATATAGGCGTTTTTCTTCTCTTTGTAGTCCAAAAGAAGCGACCCATATGCGCGTTTATAACTCGAAGTGAGTTCTGAGGAGAAGCCATCGATGATGCTTAGGTAGTTCTCGGGATTTAAGATTTTCTCGAAGTCGAATTGGCTATGGATGTCGGCTAGATAATGGGCGACTTTGCCAAGGTCTTGGACGGAGAGGGAAACGCCGTTGATCTTCACCCCGCCTTTGCTTTTGCTGAGGGTCCTCACGATCATGATCTCGTCGTCGGCGGTCGGGACATTGAGGGAGGATAGCAACGCCCTCAAGGGCTGGTTATCGATGGAGAACACCCCGGTGATGAGCGCGGAGTCTTCGCCCGCGCGGATCAGCTCGTTAGAAGCCCGTTCGCCCAAAAGAAGCGAAAGGGAATCGATGACTAAGCTTTTGCCCGCCCCGGTTTCGCCGGTAAGGACGGTGAAGCCATCGGAAAAGGAGACATCGATATTCTCGATGATCGCAAGATTCCGGATGCTCAGCTTCTTTAACATCGAAATGATTATAGAACGAGAGAGGATTTCTCCCAAGGGAGAAACATCAGTTTGTTTTCTGAGCGCCTCGCTCACATCGTGGGCGGTGGGGTTCTTCCCAATAAGCGTCTCCTTCAACTCAAGGGAATTCGTGGCCAAAGACTTGATGCTTTTCCTTTAGAAAAGGAAGGCGCATGAAAAAAAGCCCGCGAGGGGCTTCGGGGAGGAAAGGGATGTTTTATCCGATGACTTCGGGTTCGATCGCCTTCTCGGCGCCGGTTTCCTTTTTCTTCTTGAGGATCAAGGAATCGAGGACGGAAACCCGATCCTTCGCATGCCAGATGGCGATGTTTGCCCGGTTCCTCGTCCGGCTCTTATTGACGATGCTTTTAATGCCGATCACCAAGAGGGGGATGCCGACGATGATCCAGCAGAAGACGATCCCAAAAAAGGTCATCGTGATCGCGCCGGCGAGACTGGTGGTTTTCCAGATTTCGGTTTGCTCTTGGATGATTTGCTCTTGCTTCGCTTTCTCTTCTTCCAGCTGTTCCAGAGAAAGGAAATCGTATTCTTCTAGATACTGTTCTTTGCCCATAATTGACTCCTGGCAATTATCCTAGACAATCTTCGGCTAGAAAGCGAGCAGGAACGCGCGCAGCGAGCCCTTGATCTCATTGATCCTCGGATAGTCTTCGTAAGGAACGATGCTGGGAAGATGGCCGTTGGGCGCGAGGGCCTTCAATTCTTCCACCAGGCGTCTGCGGGCGACTTGCTCTT
>CADCLZ010000023.1:7979-15463 GCA_902802365.1 uncultured Erysipelotrichaceae bacterium
AGCCATCCACAAAGGCGTGACCAAGCTGAGAGGAAGGCCCAAGCAGATCGCCGTTGACGTAAACCGAAGAGCCTAAGCCAGGGCCATATTTGACCAAGAGGAAGTTCTTGTTCTCCGGATGATGGAAACTATAGATCCTCGTAAGCGCGGAGACGTTGTTCTCGATGATATAGGGGAAGGGGAGACCTTCCAAGGCTTTGGCCAACGCCGGGTATCTTCTATTTAGCTCTTCTTGATCCGCCTGGCCGCGCATCAAGATCGAAAAAGCGAGAACATTGCCTTCTTTTACTGCGTTTTTCAGTATATGGGTCGCTTCTTTTTCGTTTTTGGCGGTTTCATTCTTTTGCTTCTCGCCCGAAAAATCCACCCACGAGAAATAGAAGCCATGACGGGTGATATCCAAACCCAAAAGCAGCCCATATTCCGGGTTCAGCCTGAGCATCTCTTCCTTGCGGCCGGCCTTTTTATCGCCTTCTTTGCTGCCGGAAGAAAGCAAGGCTTTCTCCTCCAGCATCGGCTTGGTGGCTAAGCTAAGGGCGGCTTTGGATAAGGAAAGGGCCTCGGAAAGCTCTTTCCGGGATAATCTTCCTTTTAGGAAAAGGAGGCGAACGATGCGTTTTTGGGTCTCGGTGTATTTCATCGCAATAACAGCAGGCCGCTGACGAACAATAAGATGTAAGCGAGGTTGAGGAAGGCTTCGTGGGAGAGTTTCTTCGCGGCGAAATGGCCGATGAAGAAGCTTATGATGCTCAGCCCGACCCCGATTGCTAGGAGAATCCAGACTTCGGGGGTGAAATAGCCCATCGCCAGATGCTCGCCGAACAAGACGAGGTTCAAGACGATCCACATCATCGATAAGGTCGCCCGGAAGGCGTTCTTCTCTTTGATGCGGTGGGCGGCGTAGATGACGACCAAGGGGCCGCCGGAGACGAAGAGCTGATGGACCACCCCGCCAAGCAGCAGGATCACCGCCAAGACCGGGAAGGGGATCTTCGTCTCTTCGTTGGGGAAGAAATACAGGTAAGTCGCGGTGGCGATGATCAGCATGCCATAGACCTTATGGAAGATCTCTTGGCTGATCGGAAGCTTCCGTAGGAAGTATCCTGCGCCGAAACCGATCCCGACGAACAGGGTCATCAGGAGGAATTCCTTCCAGCGGATGTCTTTTAGATGGAGAAGGGCAAGCGGGATGCAGATGGCTAAGGCCACGAGATTGAGGACCGGGATTGCGATTCCATCGCCGATCGCCACGATCGAAAACGGCATGGCGATGGCGGTCCCGGCGAATCCGGTGATGGCTTGGACGATGTTGGAAAGGAAGATGATGAGGAGGAAAAGGATCTCTTTTACCATTTGACTTCGATGTTTTCCCCCGTGATGCCGACGTAGGCCCCAAGTTTGGCTTGCTTGGACTCCGGATGGGCAAAGAGCCACTTATTGGTCTTCCAGAGGGCTCCTTTGGGGCAGGGGATATCTTCGTTGGTGCCCGCGGAGAGCAAGACGGCGCAGCGGAAGCCATCTTCTTGCTGGGCGCAGGGGGAGAAATGGAGGGTGAAGGGGAGGAGGACGATCCCCTCGCCTTTCTTGACGAGGAAGGGCTTGACTTTGCTGCTATCGATCTCGCCTTCGCAGATATCGTCGCGCGTGGCCAAAAGCAAGACGAGGTCTTCGCCGGCCACATTGACTTCGGGGCAGCCATGGGCCTCGAGGCAGTTGAGCTTGGAGTTATAGCCGTTGCAATAACCAGCCTGGATCGGCCCGAGGCCGAAGACGACCTCGTGGAGGGTCTTGATCTCCGCGAGTTCGCGGAAATCGGGATCGTCCCGGACGTAGAGGTTCACGTCCTCTTTCTTCGGCATCGGCGAATGGGCTTTTAGGTAATAGGTGATCTCGGGGAATTTGCCGATATAACGGCCATAAGCGCGGAATTCCGGGTCATGCACGTTCAGCATCGATCAGCCTCCAGCCCAGGATGCGGGCTAAGATCCTCGCGGCTTGGGCATATTGGACATAGCCCATGATGACGTGATGGGCGACGCCTTCGTAGACGACGGTGTCGACGACGTCTTTGACGTGGCGGTGGAAATTGACTTTGGCGTAGGTGCCCGAGAGGTCTTTGTTCATGAAGACGGCATCACCCTCTTCATAGAAGAGGCGGGTCTTGCCTCTGGCGGTGTCGAGGCGGAGGATCGACATCCTTCCCTCTTTGAGGACGAAGTCGGCCGTCACGCCTTTTCCGCCGGCGAAATAGGTCTCGAGGGAACGGACGCATTTGCCGTTCCAGAGGTTGCAGGGGGCCACGCCATCATGCCAAAGCAAGGCGTAGTCTTCCTGGTAGTTGACCTGCGAGAGGTCGGCCATGAACGGGGTTTCTTCCCCGGCGGCGCGGACGACGACCATCGAAAGGGCGGCCTCGATATCGCCTTCGCAAGCGAAGAGGTAGCCTTTGCTTTGGAGGATCGACATCATCGCGCAGGGCGAGACGCCATAGTTGCGGGCGAATTCGGGCCAGCAGCGGATTGCGACGACGTCGAGGGCGTTCTTCTTCATGAAGCGTTCCGCGAGGACGGTCAAGCGCGCTACGCGCTCAACCTGGAAATCGTTGAGCTTTTTGGTATCGAAGATCGCTTTGACTTCTTTGATTTCTTCCTTGACCTCTTCTTCGCTGGCTTCGCCGCCGAAAAGGTCTTCGAGTTCGTAATGGTTCAAAAGCACCCCGAGGTCTTGATAGAGGTGGAGTTCATCGACCCCGACGTTATAGAAGCCTTGGGCGTGGTGGCCGATGAGGCCGACGTTGGTGCTCCTTAAGGCGGTCAGCATCTTGATGGCGATCAGCCAATCCTCGTCCGGCTCATTGCCGACATGGACGACATAGTCGTCGACCCCGGCTTTATAGAGGTTGGAGGCGTCGAGGTTGCAGCCGCAGACGGCGTTGAGGCGGATCTTGCCGCCATCATAGGGCAGTTCGTCGAAGCCCCAAAGGTTCGCGGGCTTCTTGCAGATGTTATGGATGATGAGGGCGAGGACGCCGAGGTGGAAGGTCCCGGAGACCAGCATCAAGGCATCGACGTGGTTTTCTTCGAAATAAAGGGCGGCGGCTTTGCCTTCTTCGGGCTCGATGACCATCTCCGGATAGACGAGGAAATCGATCTCCGGATGCTTCTCGACCATCTTCTTCACGCGTTCTTGGAAGAGCGAGTACGCGGTGACGTGGTCGAAGGTCGTCCTTAGCAGACAGCAAACACCGATTCTTGCTTTCTTCATGTTATTTCTCCTGGTTGACGGCTTTATAGGATGCCGAGAAGTCCTCTTTGCCATAGCCCTTCTCCATCGCCTTCTCATAGACCGATTGGACGACTTTCAAGGACGGGCATTCTTTGCCGGCTTGCTTTGCAAGCTCATTGGCGAAGTGGACGTCTTTATTCATGTTCTGGACGCTGAAAGCGGTCGGGAACTCTTTATGGATGATGTTGTTGGCCTTGGTATCGAGGTAGAAGCATTTCGCTCCGCCATAGCCAAAGGCTTCGACGACTTGGCTCAGATCCAAACCGAGGGCTTCGGCCAAACCGAGGACTTCGTTGACCCCGTTTTGGATTTCGCCGACCAAGGCATTATGGAGGATCTTCATCTGATCGCCGGCCCCATGGCCGCCCATATAGATGATGTTCGAACCCATCAGTTGCAGGAGCGGGAGGACTTTCTCATAGACTTCCTTCTTGCCGCCGACATAGATGCCGAGCTCGCCTTTTACGGCGGCGGGCTGGCTCTTCACGACGGGGGCGTCGAGCATCTCGCAGCCAAGCGCCTCCATCTTTTTGGCGACTTCTTGGTTCACGGAGCCCATGATGGTGGACATATCGACGAAGATCTGGCCTGGTTCGGCGAATTTGGCGAGTTCGTCATACAAAGCGATGACGTCCTCGTTCTTCGGGACCATGGAGAAGATGACTTCCTTCCCCTCGATCGCCTCTTGATAAGAGCTGGCGAAAGGGAAAGAGGTTTCCTTTGGAAAGACGTCAAAACCGGTGACTTGGTGCTGCTTGGCAAGATTATTGGCCATCGGGAGGCCCATCGTGCCAAGGCCGATGAATGCGAGCTTCATCTTAGTTACCTTTGGTATGGTCCCAGGCATCCTGGAAGCGGCCAAGGCCATAAGTGGTGAAGGGGTGCTGGAAGGCATCTTCATAGACGGCGAGGCCGCAGGTGACGATGTCGGCGCCCATTTCGGCGGCTTCGGCGATCTGCTTGCCGGTCCTTAAGGCCGCGACGATGATCTCGGTCTTGAAGCCGTAGGTGTTATAGATATCGACGATCTGCTTGATGTATTGATGGCAATCTTCGCCATTGGCTTCTTTCCAGCCGACGAAGGGGGAGACGAAGTAGGCGCCGATGCGGCCGGCTTGGAGAGCTTGGGAGGCGGAGAAGACCAAGGTGACGTTGGTCTCGATGCCTTCTTCCTGGAGGGCTTTGGCGGCCTTCAGGCCTTCGAGGGTGCAGGGGATCTTGATCACGAAGTTCTCGCTGATCGGCGCGATCTTATGCGCTTCCTTGATCATGTCCTCGGCTTTGTCGAGATGCGGATTGAGCTCAACGGAGACCGGGAAGACCTCGCGGCCTTCGAGATGGTTCTCTTTGATCCAGTTGGCGATGTCGGTGATCGCGGTGAGGAAGGGCTTGCCCGAATTCATGATGTGCTTCGGGTTGGTGGTGACGCCATCGATCTTGTAGGCCTTATAGGCGTAGTCGATCTCATCGAGTTTGGCGGAGTCTAGGTAGAATTTCATTTTATGTTTTTCCTTTCATTAGAAACTGAGTTTGAGCGATTCGAAGAGTTCTTTGAACTCCGAATCTTTGCGGTAGAAGGCGATCGGCAACCCAATCGGGGTCTTGACGGTGTTCTGGCCTTTCTTCATCGGCTGGTTGGTGAAGAGCTGGATGTAATCGTCGTTCGGGAGATAGACAGGGATATCTTCTTTCCCCGCCCGGAACACCGGGGCGACCATGAGGTCTTTGCCGAACAGGTATTGGCGGTTTAGGGTGAGGAAGGGTTCTTCTTCATACTCGAAGAAGACGGGGCGGATCGCCGGGATGTGGTTTTCGTAATACTCCTGATAGACCTTCTCGCGGTAGGGCTTGAGCTTGACGAATAACTCGGTGTTCTGGACGAACTCATCGATCACCTCGGGGTGGTCGTATTGGACGTTTTCCTTCGGGCGGTTACCTTCGTGGGTGCGGTAGATGGGCGAGAAGATATTCATCTCCGACCATCTCTTGAGCAGTTCGGCGTTCCGCTTCATGAACATCACGGTCGTGTAGCCGCCGATATCGCTATGGGTGATGCCGACGCCCGAACAGGCTAAGCCGATGTTGGCGGGGATCAAGGACCCCAAGCCATATTCATCGGAGAAGTCGACGTGCTGATCGCCATTCCACATGCTGGAGGTGTAGCGGATCGTATGGCCATAGGCCGCGCGGTTAAAGTAGAAGATCTCATCCTCCACCCCGCTTTCTTGGACCGCGTCATAGCAGCATTTCGCCCAGAGGGAGGGCCAACGGTTATGGAGCTTCTCCGCGCGGTTTCCATAGACCACCGCGTCGGTGGGGAGGTATTCCCCGAAGTCCGCCATCCAACCGGAGAGGCCGATGCCGATCATGTTCTTCTTGATGATGTTCTTGTACCAGTTATAGGCCAATGGGTTGGTGAGATCGACGATGCCGGCATCGAAGGTCGTGCTCTTGATGTGATAGGGCTCGCCGTTTTTCCTCCGGACCAAGAAGCCGCGGGTTTTCGCTTCCTTATATAGCGGTGCATCTTCCTTCAGATACGGATTGATGTAGCCGAGGAAGCGGATGCCTTGCTCTTTGAGTTCTTGGATGAGGCCGGGGAGATCGGGATAGAGGGAATCGCTCTTCTCCCAGTTCCAGTAGACCTGATAGCCGAAGCTGGTGACGACGTTGCCGGACCAGTCCTGGCTCCAGATCGCCGCGATTTTGAGGCCCTTTTCCTTGGCCTGTTTGACTTTCTGGCGGACGACGTCGGCCCCGCCTTGGACGGCGAGGATCAAGCCATCGTTGACCCAGTCGGGGATTTTGGGCTGAATGCCGACCAGCTCGCACATCTTGACCGCGACTTCCTGGATCGAATCGCCGGTCAATAAGGAGATCGACTGGGGAATTTCGCGGAACTTGATGATCAAGCGCTCCTTCTTGAATTCGAGCTCGCCATAGGAGTCTTCGTGGCAATAGAAGCCATAATGCTTGCTGGAGATGAAGCTTGGGACGGCGCAGTAGGTCTGCTGCTGCTTGAACGGGTTGATGTGGTCGGGGTTTTCGCCGAAGATCTTCCAGCGGAGGAGCTTTTTGGCGATCAGCAGGACCTTTTGGTGCTCGCTGACCCAGATCGGGACGTTCTTGCCCTTTAGATCGACCGCGGTGTATTGCTCGCCGCAACCATAGATATGCTCATCCGCGAAGCCATCGAAGGAGAGCTGAAAGCGGTTGAAGCCGGGGTCGACGTGGAAGTGGAACTTCACCCAGGGATCGCGGTCGAGGATGATCTCGGCCTGAACCTTGCCATCCCCGAAGAGGTAACGATTCTCTTCTTTGTATTGGAAGGTGAGGTTATGCCGATCCCACATCCGGTCGCGGGTGGTGAAGGAGCCGCGCTTCATCTTGTAGCTGGCTTTGCCCTTGGCTACGGAAAGGTGGCAGCGGCCGTTGTCAAGCTGCTTAAGGAAATACTCTTCTAGTTCTTTTGCGTTCATTGCTCCTCCCAATTGGTTAAGTTACTTAACTAATTAAATACTCCTCGTATCCTCTTTTCAAGAGGACCGCGTGCAAAAAGAAAAGGAAGCGGCGTTAGGCGGAAGCCATCGGCCCCCGCGTTCTCCTTCGAAGATGCGATCGGCAAATCCGATAGGCTGGATGAGCGACCCCTCATTTCGGTAGCGGTTTCCCAATCGTCTTTGAGGCAAACGAGAACTTATTTCCCTATAATTGGTATCGTCAGGAGGCAAAACAATGATTAACGAAAGAAAAGCAGTCGTCATCGGCCTTGGCAATGTCGGGGCCTCCATCGCCTTCGCTTTGATGAGCAAAGGCCTATATAACGAATTGGTTCTGATCGACCATAATGTCGACAAAGCCGAAGGGGAAGCCTTGGACCTTGGCCATGGCCTTCCTTACCTCACCCCGATGAACATCCACGCGGGGACCTATGCGGAAGTCGGGGATGCCGGGATGATCATCATCACCGCCGGGGCCGCCCAAAAGCCGGGCGAGACCAGGCTCGACCTCATCACCAAGAACATCAAGATCCTCTCTTGTAGCAAGGATGTTTGGGAGGGTTTGAGAAGCCACTTGACCTAAACTGCTTCCATCAATTACCGCTTCAGCATGCATTTTCTTGGCAAGTTTTCCTGCAAGCTTATACATTCCTGATTTACATAATACACAAGTCATCTTATCTGGAGCATCTGATTTAC
>CADCLZ010000024.1:0-7720 GCA_902802365.1 uncultured Erysipelotrichaceae bacterium
TTCGGCAGTCTCCCCGATCACGACGCCCGCGCCATGATCGATGAAGAGGTTGCGGCCGATCTTGGCCGCCGGGTGGATTTCGATTCCCGTCGTGCGCGCTGCGTGATGCATCACCCATTCCGCGCAGAATTTCCAGTGGATTTTCCAAAGGAAATGGCTGATTTTATACCAGCGGAGAGCGATCACGCTCGGGCAGAGCCAGAACAATGACCATTTGCTTCTCGCCGCGGGATCCCGGCGGAGGATCGAATCGTAATAACTTTCTTGCTTAGGTTCTTTCTTCTTCCCCATAAATGCTTGGAGGATGCCCTCAGCCGATATTTATCGGCTTGGGATATCTTTTTCTTTCTTGCTCCTAGGACAAGCGGGTATAATTTTAGCGGTCGCCTTGCCTTAAGGCAAACAATATGAAATATTCCTTCGACAATCAACCGCGAATTGTTTACATGGGGACGCCGGAAATCAGCGCCTATGTTTTGGAGAGTTTGCTCCAGCATGGCTATCAGGTCGTCGCCCTTATTTCCAATGAAGATAAAGAAGTGGGCCGTAAGCATTTATTGGAGCCGACCCCGACCAAACAGGTTGCCCTCAGATATGGCGTGCCGGTCTATCAGCCGCATCGGATCCGCCTCGATCACGCTTGGCTCAGCACCCTTCAGCCGGATGTCATCGTGACCTTCGCCTACGGGCAGATCGTCCCCCAAGAGGTTTTGGATGCCCCGAAGAAAGGCTGCATCAACCTCCATGGCTCGTTGCTCCCTAAGCTTCGTGGAGCCGCGCCGATCCAACGCGCCATCATTGGCGGCGAGAAGACCACGGGCGTCACTTTGATGCAGATGGTCCAGGCGATGGATGCCGGGCTCATGTACGACAAAGAGGAAGTGGAGATCGCCGAAGACGAGACCTATAGCAGCCTGCAGCTAAAGATCGCCAAAGCCGGTGAAAAACTCATCCTCCGCGACCTCTTCCCTTATCTGAACGATGAACTTCCAGGCACCCCGCAAAACGAGGAGGAAGCGACGTTCGCCGACAAGATCAAACCCGAGCATGAGCATCTTTCCCTTTGCTTGGATGCCGCCGCGCTCGTCCGCTGGATCCGTGGCCTTTCCGAGACCCCGGGCGGCTATTTGATGCTCGAGGGAAAGAAACTCAAGATCTACCAAGCCGCCTTGGTCAATAATCTCAATGAAGCACCCGTGGGCACGATCGTCCGCGCGGATAAACAGTTGATCTTCCAGGCCGATGGCGGGCAGATCCGCATCCTCTCCCTCCAGCTGGAAGGAAAGAAGAAAATGGATGCCGCCAGCTTTTTAAACGGCCAGCGCGATCTGGTCGGGAAAGCTTTGCTTTGATGGATAAGAAGCCCTATCTCCAATTAAGCGTCCACGATGTGGTGGATTTCCTGCTGCGCGTCGGCGACATCGATGAGCGCGTCTATAACCAGGAGACGATGGAACTCGGTTCCAAAATCCATTCCGCTTTCCAAAAGAAGCAGGGCAAGGAATACCTCTCCGAATACCTTCTTGGCGAAAGCTTTGACCGCCCGCTTGGAACGATCGTCCTCTCTGGGCGCGCCGATGGCATCATCATCGGGGGAGAATACCCGATCATCGACGAGATCAAGTCGACGATTCTTCCCCTCGATGTTTTTTATGAACAGCAACTCGCCTGGCACCTTGGGCAAGCCGAATGCTACGCCCTTATGTACTGCCATCAGGAGAAGCTTTCGCGGATCGGGGTGCGCCTCACTTACATCTCCCAACGCGAGGAAGGGCGCCAAGAGCATTCCTTCTCCTACACCGTCGAGGAGCTGGAGCAGAAGGTCCACGGCTATCTCGATGAGTACCTCGACTTCCATAAGATCAGCTTCGACCATCGGAAAGCGCGCGACGCTTCCTGCGCCAAACTCGCCTTCCCGTTCCCGAGCTTCCGCAAGGGGCAAAGGGAACTCGCGAAATATAGCTATGGCATCGCCAAAAAAGGCGGCTATCTTTTCGCCGAGGCCCCGACGGGGATCGGCAAGACGATGTCGACCCTTTATCCGTTCGTCAAATCCTTCATGGAGGGCAAGAACGAAAGGATCTTCTATCTGACCGCGAAGACGACCGGCCAAGACGCCGCCCACGATGCGCTCAACGAGATGAAGGCGCAGGGGCTTTTGATCCGCAATTCCTACATGAAGGCGAAAGACAAGCTCTGCCTTTCTCCAGGCAAAGCCTGCAATCCCGACGAATGCCCTTATGCCCGCGGCTATTACACCAAGGTCAAGAACGTGATCAAACGGGCTTTGGCCTCCGACCGCGACTTCGACGAGGGATATCTTCTGATGCTCGCCTATGAGGAAGCGATCTGCCCGTTTGAGCTCCAGTTGGACCTAAGTCTATATAGCGATGTGCTGGTCTGCGACTATAACTACCTTTTCGACCCGATGGTCAAACTCGACCGTTATTTCGGCGATCTGGCCGATCCCTCCCATGACTTGGCGTTGATCGACGAAGCCCATAACCTCGTCGACCGCGGAAGGGGCATGTACAGCGCGGAGATCTCCGACTTCGCCCTCCATGCCGCCAAACGCGCCTTGAAGAAGGGGGAATTCACGCCTTTGAAGCGCGCCCTCACCAAGGTCCACAAAGCCTTGATCGATGAAATCGCCGCCCATGAAGAGCCTTTCTATGTCTATGAAGAGGCGCCCGAAGGCATCGAAAAGGCCCTCGAGTCCCTGAAGCGGGCGGATCAGAAGTTCTTGAAGGAGACCCATCCGCCGATCCCCGAGGAATTCAAAGACTTCTATCTCGAATGCAACAAGTACCTCGTCTTGATCCGCGATTGCTTCGGCCCCGGGTCGAAAATCTACCTCGCCCAAGAAGGCAAGCAGATCCGCCTGAAGCTGTTCTGCCTCGATCCTTCTCCCTACCTTAAGCAAAGCTTAGATGCCCTAAAAGGCGCGGTGGTCTTCTCCGCGACCCTCTCGCCGATCTCCTATTACATGAATGCCGTCCTCGGCGAGGAGGATGAGCCTTTCCTCCTCCTTCCGTCCCCATTCCCCAAGGAGAACTTCTTATTGATGCTCGCCCCGAAGGTCTCCACCCGTTATAAGGACCGCGACGCCACCTATATCCCGGTCGCCGAATACCTTTCGCGCTTCGTCGAAGGGAAGGTCGGGAACTATTTCTGCTATTTCCCAAGCTACGAATACCTCGAGAAGGTCATGCCCTACCTCCATTTCAAAGACGCGACCCTCTTATACCAGCGTCATGACATGAATGACGCGGAAAAGAGCGAGTTCCTTTCCCATTTCGAAAGAAACCCGAGCAAGACGACGGTCGGGCTGTTGGTGTTAGGCGGCGCCTTCAGCGAAGGGATCGACTTAGTCGATGACCGCCTGATCGGCGTGGCGATCGTCGGGATCGGCCTCCCGCAGATCGGCGGGGATAACGACTTGATCCGCGATTATTACCAAAAGAAGCGGGGGCAGGGGTTCGAATACGCCTATATGGACCCTGGCATGAACAAAGTCATGCAAGCCGCCGGGCGATTGATCCGAAGCGAGAAAGACGTCGGGGCCTGTCTATTGATCGACGATCGCTACCTCGTCGAGGAATACCGTTCCCTCTTCATGCGGATATGGTCGGAATACGAGGTGGTCACCGAGCCGGGCGACGTAAGCGAAATCCTCAAAGATTTCTACAAGAAATGACGTCTTTCCTCTATAATTCCCAAGAACGCTATGCCCTTCGATCCAAAACATATCAGAAACTTCTCGATCATCGCCCACATCGACCACGGGAAAAGCACCCTGGCCGATCGGATTTTGGAATTGACCGGCACGGTCGAAAAGCGCGAGATGAAGGAGCAGTTGCTCGACTCGATGGATCTCGAGCGCGAGCGCGGCATCACGATCAAGCTCAACGCCGTCACCGTGAGCTACAAAGCGCAAAACGGCGAGCAATATATCTACAATCTCATCGACACCCCAGGGCACGTCGACTTCTCTTACGAAGTATCGCGCTCTTTGGCGGCTTGCGAAGGCGCCCTTTTGGTGGTCGATGCCACCCAAGGCGTCCAAGCCCAGACCCTGGCCAACGTCTACCTGGCGATCGATAACGATCTGACCATCCTCCCGGTCATCAACAAAGTCGACCTTCCCTCCGCGCAGCCCGAATGGGCGAAGCAAGAGATCGAGAGCAGGATCGGCTTGCCCGCCGATGAGGCATGCTTGGTCTCCGCGAAGACCGGATTGGGCGTGCCTGAGGTCTTGGAGGCGATCGCCCGCGATATCCCGGCGCCAAGCGGCGACCCCGATGGACCGCTGGAGGCCCTGATCTTCGACAGCTATTACGATTCCTACCGCGGGGTCGTCGTATTGATCCGCGTGAAAAACGGCACCGTCCGCCCGGGCGACAGCATCCTTTTGATGCAGTCGGGCAAGACCTACCAGGTCCAAGAGCTCGGCATCCGCACCCCGCGCGAATGGAAACGCGATTCGCTTTCCGTCGGCGAGGTCGGCTACCTCACCGCGACGATTAAGGACATCAAAGATGTCTTCCCTGGCGAAACGATCACTTTGAGCAATCATCCCGCCAAGGAGCCATTGCCTGGCTACCGCAAGATCAACCCGATGGTCTACTGCGGACTCTATCCGACCGACTCCAAACGGTATGGCGACCTCAAAGAAGCCCTCGAAAAGCTCACCCTCAACGATGCCTCGCTCGTCTATCAGCCCGAAACTTCCCAAGCTTTGGGATTCGGCTTCCGCTGCGGCTTCCTCGGCCTGCTCCATATGGATGTCATCCAGGAGCGGTTGGAGCGCGAATACGGCCTCGATCTGATCCTCACCGCCCCCTCGGTCATCTACCAAGTGTTGTTGACCTCGGGCGAAGTCATCACCTTGGATAACCCCAGCAAGCTTCCCGACCCCAGCAAGATCGCGGAGATCCGCGAGCCTTATGTCTCGGCCTCGATCATGACCCCGGGCGATTTCGTCGGGGCGATCATGACCTTATGCCAGGATAAGCGCGGCATCTACAAAGACCTCGAGTATTTCGATGACACCCGCCAGATCGTCAAGTACGACCTCCCGCTTTCCGAGATCATCTATTCTTTCTTCGACCGATTGAAATCGGTCAGTAAGGGCTATGCCTCGTTGGACTACGAGTTCGCCGATTACCGCAAGAGTGACCTCGCCAAGATGGATATCCTCTTAAACGGCGAAGTGGTGGACGCCCTCAGCTCCATCGTCTATCGCCCGAATGCCTACCACCGCGGGACCGGCCTCGTGAGCCGGTTGAAAGACATCATCCCGCGCCAGCAGTTCACCGTCCCCGTGCAGGCGGCGATCAACGGCAAAGTCATCAGCCGCGCAGACGTGAAAGCCGTGCGCAAAGACGTCTTAGCCAAGTGCTACGGTGGCGATATTTCCCGGAAAAAGAAGCTCCTCGAGGCTCAGAAGCGCGGCAAGAAGAGAATGAAGGCGGTGGGCTCCGTTGAGATCCCCCAAGAAGCCTTCATGAGCGTCCTTTCAATCGGCGACGACGAGGATTAATTCCGAAAATTTAGTAGTTTTTTAGTGCTTTACAAAACCTCTGCGCTATAATATGCCTTGCAGAAGGAAAACTTTTTGATGGCAGGCGTAGAGCTAGGAGCACGATGGACCGATGAAAAATACGCGACCAAAAGCGATTTGGTGGCGAATCTTCACACGTCGTTGATCGACCAGCTTTGGGAACGCGTCGAAAGTTATCGAAAAGTCAACCAAAAGATTTTGTCTTTAAGAACGCTCACCCAGCATTCTTACAAGATCACTTTGACCCCGATCATCAACCATCGGATCAACGAATTCGAGAAGAAGCTCGACGCGATCCGCCGCGAGTACGAAGCCCTCGGCGACGTCACCAAAGTCAAGGCGCGGGTGAGCGGCTTCAGCAAACTGGAGATGCTCCGCGCGATCGCGGAGATCGAAGACGTCAGAGCCGGCGAGCTTTCGCTTAAGGCGATGCTCAATGGCACCTATCGCGAGAGCGATCTGACCCACCAGCCGGTGCTTGGCTACCGCGATGCGCTTTCCTATTTGGAAAGGAACTTCACCCAGCCGATCACCGAGGATCTCCTCGCCGAACTCTATGGCTTATTGCTCTCCCAGCGCGAGCTGACGAGTTTCTACCGTTTAGAAAACAATCATAGCGTCTATAACACCATCCAAGTGAACCGCGACTATTTCTATGCGCCCGCGGAGAGCCTCCCGATGCAGATGGACGCCCTCTTCTCGTTCTTGGCCAACGATCCTTGCGATTTCTTCATCAAGGCGATGACCGCTTATTACGAGATCGTCTATCTAAAGCCCTTCGACCGTCATAACGAAGCGATCGCCGCGATGCTCGCCAAGTTCGTCTTGGCGCAGTCCGGTCTCGGCGAATCCGCCGTTTTGATCCCGGTCGAAACCTTGGCCAGGCCGAGCCGCAAGCGCTTCAAGGAACTATTCCTTGAGACCCAGCGTCAGGCCGATATCACCTACATCGTTTTGTTCGCGATCGAAGTCCTCAATCCGCTCCTCGACCAGATCAAGGCCGAGATCCGCGGCGCCGAAGCCGACGTCATGCGCCAGGAGATGGCGCGCCCGGACGTCCAGGAGCAGGCCGAGAAACCGAACCCCGCCCCCGTTCCCGCCGAGCCGCAGGAAGTGGCCGCCCCGCCGAGCCAAAGCGCGCTCCGCGAAGTCCCGGTCGCTGCCCCGACCCCGATCGCCCCGGCCCAGGAACCCAAAGAAGAGGTTCGCCCCGCCCCGGCGGTGGAGAAAGCGGCGATCGTTCAACTGCCGGTCGGCGAACGCGCCCTCCGCATCCCCGAGCCGAAGATGAGCGACAAAGAGGTCAAGGAATACGCTCGCTACATCGTGGAAACCAACCCCAACGTCCGCAAGCCGCAAGCCCTCTTCTTCGCGAGCCACTGCACGCTTGGCCGTTTCTACACGATCCAAGACTATAAGAAAGCGACCCGCTGCGCCTATGAGACCGCGAGGACTTCGATGGATAACCTCGCCGCCCAAGGCTTCTATAAGAAGATGCAGCTGAAGAACAAATTCGTTTACACGCCCATCGCGCAAGGAGACATCCAATGATCTTTATCCCCGTTTTAGATTTCACCGATAACCTTCCCTGGCTGATTCCTTTGATCCTCGTGGCCTTCTTCGGGGCGATCGTTTTCGCGATCATCATGATCAAACGCCACACCAATTTCTTCAAAGACGACGAGAAGCCCAAAAGCGAGGCCGAAGTGGCCGAAGAGGAGCTTGAGCGCGTCTTGCAGCCCGTCGAAGACGAATCGGTCGCCGAAAGCATGAGCAAGTTCGACCAGGAGGAAGCGATGAAGGACGAGCGCGAAGAAGAAGTCCTCGGCGAAGATAAGCCGGTCGAATGATGGCCGCCAAAAGCCTTTATATCCATATCCCGTTCTGCCGCCATATCTGCGGTTACTGCGATTTCACCAAACTCCTCTATCGGGAGGAGTTTTCTTTTGCCTATCTCAATGAGCTCGAAAAGGAGATCGTTCAGAAAGCGACGCACAAATTCGAAACCATCTATGTGGGCGGGGGCACGCCGACTTGTTTAAGCGAAGAAGAGCTGGAAAGGCTCCTTAAGATCCTGTCCCCTCTGCTAGAAGAAGGCGGGGAATTCACCGTCGAATGCAATCCCGATTCTTTGACGAAAAAGAAGGCCGAAATCCT
>CADCLZ010000024.1:7747-11129 GCA_902802365.1 uncultured Erysipelotrichaceae bacterium
ACCGCCTTTCGATCGGCTTAGAATCCGGTGCCAAGCGCCTGCTGGAACTCATGGATCGCACCCACGATTTCTCAATGGTCCAACAGGCCGTAAACACCGCCAACGCCGCGGGAATCCATAACATCAGCGTCGACATCATCTATGGCCTCCCCGAAGAGAGTATGGAGGAGCTAAGCCGCGATATCGCCGCCTGCCTCTGTTTGAATGTCCCGCATCTTTCCGCTTACTCCTTAAGCGTCAATCCCGGGAGCATCTTCCATAACAAAGGGTATCGGGAAGCCGACGACGATATTCAGGCGAAGATGTATCAAAAGATCCTCAAAAGCTTCCGTGCTGCCGGCTATGAACGTTACGAAGTCTCGAACTTCGCCAGGCCTGGGTTCAAATCCCGTCATAATCTCACTTACTGGCATGATGAAGAGTATGTCGCCTGCGGGCTAGGGGCCTCCGGATACGAAGAAGGATTCCGTTATACGAACACGAAGAACTTGCGCGCGTATTTGGAAGGAAACCATGGGGACGTCATCGAAGCCGTCTCGGAAGAAGACGACCTAACTTATTATTTGCTGACCAACCTTCGGCTCGCCGAAGGGTTTGGCGAATCTTCCTTCGAAGCGCGTTTCGGCTTCCCCTTCCTCAGCAAATATGGGGAGAAGTTCCGCCAGTTGGAAAAGGATGGCCTCCTCAAAGAGGAGAATGGGCGGATTCAGCCCACCGATCGCGGCATCCTCCTCCTGGACCGCATCCTGCTCGCTTTGATCTAGAAATCCGCCCTCTCTTTAGAGAATGATGGTTTTTCTTCTTTTTTTGGCACTTTATTCTTGACAGTGCTAAGCACTCTCCTATAATGTTTGCTGGCACTCGGAAACGAAGACTGCCAATCAGGAGGATGACCACATGACGAGAGAAGAACAAATCCTCAAGCTCATCGTCGAGTATTTCATCAAAACCGCCGAACCGGTGGGCAGCCAAACCCTCCTCGAGCAATATCATTTGCCGTATAGCAGCGCGACGATCCGCGCGGAGATGAACAGTTTGGAGAAAGAGGGCTATCTCGAAAAGACCCATACTTCCAGCGGCCGCGTCCCCAGCGGGAAAGGTTACGCCTATTACGTCGAAAGGCTCCGCGAGGAATCGGTCGACGATTCGGTCAAATACGCGCTCCAGAAGGTATTGGACGCCAAAACCAAATCGGTGGAAGAGGTGATGAAGGAGGCTTGCGAGATCCTCTCGAACATGACGAGCCTCGCCTCCGTCGTCCTCGGTCCGAAGGCCGATGAGGAGCGTTTGCTCCAAGTCCAGATCATCCCGCTCAGCGAGAAGACCGCCACCGCGGTGTTCGTCACCGATCGCGGCTACGTCGAGAACAAGACGTTCATGGTCGAGGGCAATATCCAGCTGAACGAGGTCCAGAAAAGCGTAACCTTGCTCAACGACCGCCTCAAAGGCACCCCGATTTCGGAACTAATTCCGAAGATGCAGGCGATGCGCCCGGCCCTTCAGGATTACATCGTCGAGCATGACGTGGTCTACCAGACCCTGCTCGAAGCGTTCCTCCGTTTCTCGGCGGAGCGCGTCAAACTCTATGGCCGCGAGAACCTCTTCGATACCCCAGAGTTCGCCGAGGACACCAAAAAGCTTCAGCGCGTGTTGAAGCTTCTCGATGATCCGGCCGCCTTAAGGAAGGCGTTGGAGCAGGGGACCCAAACCTCGGAGGAGGGGCTTAACGTCACCATCGGCGACGAAAACAGCGGCCTCTCCGACGTCGCGATCCTCTCCGCGGAAGTGAAACTCCCCGGCCAGAAGGCGACCTCGATCTCGCTGCTTGGCCCCACGAGGATGGATTACGAAAAAGCGATGGGCTTGCTCGATTACGTGAGCAAATCCCTCGACCGCTACTTCAATGAAGAGAAAGGAGAAAGCGAATGGCCGACGAAGCAAGAAAGCAAGAAAACGCCGAAGAAAAGCCAGAAGCAACCGGCGAAGAAGAGCCAAAGCAAGGCAAAAAGGTAAGCCAAAAGGCCTACCAGAAAGCATTGGAAGAGGCTGAGAAAGCCAAAGCCGACTGCGCCTATTGGAAAAACGAATACTATAAGGCTTACGCGGATACGCAGAACCTCAGGAAGTCGCTCGAAAGCGATCGCCGCGATGCGATCAAATATCGGGCCGAGGGATTCCTGGAAAGCTTACTTCCCTCTTTGGATGCCTTCTACGCCGTCTTGAGCGTTCCCCCGAAAAGCGAGGAGCTCAAGAACTACCTGATCGGCTTCCAATACATCTATAACCAGATCACCCAAAGCCTGCAGTCGGAAGGCGTGAGCGAGGTCGAGCCGAAGCTCGGCGATCGCTTCGACGCGACGTTCATGCATGCGGTGGATACCCAGGAAGGGGAACCCGGCAAGGTGATGAAGGTCTACTCGAAAGGCTATAAGCTCCATGACCGGCTCGTCCGACCCGCGATGGTCTCGGTCGGGGTGGAGAAAGCCGAAGAGAAGCCGGAAGAAAAACCCGAAGAAGAAATCAAAGAAGGCAACAAAGCCTAACCTATAGAAGGAGATAACGAAAATGGCAAAAGAAACGATTGTTGGAATTGACCTTGGGACGACCAATTCCGTCATCAGCTACATGCAGGCCGATGGCAAAGTCAAAGTCATCCCGAATCCCGAAGGAACCATGACCACCCCGTCTGTCGTCGCCTTCAAGGCCAGCGGCGAGGAGATCGTCGGCAATGCCGCAAAGCGGCAAGCCGTCACCAACCCCGACACCGTGAGCTCGGCGAAGCGCAAGATGGGCACCGCGGACAAGTTCCATATCGGCTGCACCAATAAGGATTACACCCCGCAGGAAATCTCTTCCCGCGTCCTCGCTTACATGAAGTCCTATGCCGAGAAGAACATCGGCGGCCCGGTCAACAAAGCGGTCATCACCGTGCCGGCTTACTTCAATGACGCACAGCGTCAGGCGACCAAAGACGCCGGCACGATCGCCGGTCTCGACGTCGTCCGCATCATCAACGAACCGACCGCGGCTTGCTTGGCCTTCGGTCTAGAAAGCAACAAATCCGGCAAAGTCTTGGTCTTCGACCTCGGCGGCGGCACCTTGGACGTCTCGATCCTCGACATCGGGGATGGCACCTTCCAAGTCCTCTCCACCTCGGGCGATACCAACCTCGGCGGCGATGACTGGGACCACGTCCTCGCCGATTGGATCCAGGCGCAGATCAAAATCGAAACCGGCGCCGACCTCACCGACAAGATGGCGCGTCAGCGCTTCGTCGACGCGGCCGAAAAGGCCAAGATCGAACTCGCGAGCTCGCTTGAGACCACGATCTCCCTCCCGTTCATCGGCATGTCCAGCAATGGCCCGATCTCTTGGGAAGGCA
>CADCLZ010000025.1 GCA_902802365.1 uncultured Erysipelotrichaceae bacterium
TACCGGCTGGCGGCCGATCAGGGCAATCTTTCCTTTGACCACGTGGTCTTCGCCACCGGTGGAAAATCGCAGGAGAATCTCGGTTCTGACGGTTCCCTGTTTGATGTTTTTGCCAAACACGGTTATGAAATCTTGCCTTTAAAGCCGGGTCTTTGCCCAATCAAAACCAAAGAAAACACCAAATCCTTGGCCGGGGAAAGGCATAAAGCAAAGGTCTATGTCCTCTTAGACGACTTCATTGCTAGAGAAGAAGAAGGGGAGGTCTTGTTCAAAAAGGACGGACTCTCTGGCATCGTTATCTTCAACTGCTCTAGCTACATTAGCCATCTAGGCAACGCGGAAGGCGTGAAGATCATCGTCGATCTGTTCCCGTCGGTGAACACGACCACTTTGACCACCGACCTCTTTGATGCGATGAAACTTCACCCATCGTATTTCCTCGACGCGTATTTGAGCCCCGCGCTTCGCGATTATGTTCTGAAGGAAGCAGAACTTGGTCCGGCCACGAAACCGGACAAGGTCTATTGTTATAAACTCGCCAAGGCGATGAAGGGACTGACCTTCCATTTCTCTGGCACCTACGATTTCCCCGATAGTCAAGTCACCATCGGAGGAATTTCGATTCGAAACATCGATTGGAATTTAAGATCGACGTTAGAAAAACATGTTTCTTTCGCCGGCGAAGTCCTCGATGTCGACGGCCTTTGCGGGGGACATAACCTGACTTGGTGCCTCGTTTCTTCGCTCGTTGTTTCGAAGAGTTTCTGATTCCTTTAGGAAAAGCCGATTGACTTAAGAAAGCCGATAGACTTTAATTATTCATTGCATAAGCGGTCTCCCTTAGGAGAACCGCTGCTGGCAGAGGTACGTTATGAGATATACATCAACCACTCGTTTAGTGAACCTGATCATCAGCATTTTCATGGTTCTTGCCTTCGGCGCGCTCGGATTCTTCTTCTCCTTCTGGGTGTCCCCTGGCTTCTTCACTTCGGTACACTTCAATTCCTCCTATTCCTGGAATTTCTCGATGTTGCTTGGCGCGCTTGGCTTAGCGGTGATGCTGCTTGCTGGTCTTGGAACCTTCCTCAGCGTTAAAGCGCTGAAGGGCAACAACGATGACGATGTCCGCCGGGTTTTCCTGGTTTACATCGCGATCGGCTATGTCTTTGCGATTTGGTTCTTCCTGAACGCCGTTCTCTATTACCGCGTTATCGGCGGCAACCAGTTCGGTTTCTGGATTGTCGTCTTCTTGATTCTCATGATCGGTGCTCTCATCGGCGCCAATGTTCCGATGACCAAGCTCCTTGAAGACAAAGATCCGAACATCATTCAAGGCATCCTCTCTGGCGTCCTCGCCGTCATCTGCCTCGCCTATCTTCTTAACTCCGCTCCCACGCTCTTCGTCACGATGAGCCAAACCGGGAACTACGGCCGCTTGATTTTGCAGCTTGCCACTTATAGTGGCATTGCCCTTGTTGGCTTGCTCCTCTCTTGCGGTGCGACCCTTCTCTTCGCCAAAGCCCATAAGGACGGCAAAGAGAGCAAGATCGCTGAGATCCTCAGCCCCGCTAGCTTGATCGTCATCGGCGCCGGCTTCATCTCCAGCTCGATCTTCGAACACTTCTATCTCGACAAGCGCCTTGCTTCGCTTAACACCAAAGGCTCAACCTTTGTCGCCGAGCAGCTCGACTACGAAATCATGGGCTACATCGTTGGCTCCTTGATTGTGATTGCCGGCATCGTCCTCCTCGTCTCCCTCTTCCTCCCGGAAAAGGACAAAAAGGTTGTTAAGGCCTAAATCAACCGAAGAAAAAGACCTCCCGTCTGGGAGGTTTTCTTTTTGCAAAATAGCGGTGGCGTTGATTCGTTTTTGGGCAAATATTGATCTATGCCCCACTTCTTTTTGATCAATCGGGGACGCGAATGAACTCATCAAAGAGGGCGATTGCCTCTTCGGAAGGAGCCTCCCATTCATCTTCTAGACGCTTCATGGCAGCATCATCGACGATCTTCCCAGCGGCTCTGCGTTTGTTTCGGATCTCACAAAGCTCGAAGGAAGCGTCGAAGACCACCAAGATGTGGCGGTCGAATTCCGGGGTCTGCTCAAGGTAGTAACGACGGTAATGATTGGTGAGATTGGTGGCGTCGGCGATGACGATTGTATCGTCTTCCCTCCCAAACTCATGAATATCATCTAAGAAGGTTTTCCAGACCAGGGCTTCGTTTTGGAAGGACTGGAAGGAACCGAAAAGCCGCATTCTGATCCCGTCGGAGCTCACAATGTGCGCCTGCGGGTGATCCTTTAAATAAGAAAAAGCCCAAGTTGATTTGCCTGAGCCGGGGATTCCACTGAGAAGGATGAAGGTTTTCACGGGGCCTATTCTAGCGAAAAGAAAATGAGAAAAGAAGGCAAATCACGTATAAAAAACAACATTCCACGCATAGGATTTTCGATTTGGACGAAAAAGTTTATAATAGTCGGGCTTATGGCTGACGTTTTGCTGATTAAAAAGAAGAAATTCACGATCGAGTCTGTTTTGGCCGAACATCCCGATCACACCACCTATGCTTGCATCTATTCCGGCGTGCGATATATGGTTCGCGTGTTCCGGGAAGGTTACGAGGAGATGCTCGCCGATTATAAGATCCTCAAGCACGCGGGGATCAACATGGCGGTCATGGATTATCATGACGACGAGAACAAAATCGTCGCCTTCGATTATTTCCCCGAACCCGATGTCCTCGAAGTCCTCGCCAAAGGCGATCTTCCGGAAATCTATTTTGAAACCTTGTTCAGCCTCTATCGTTTTGCAAGGTTCTCCAAGCTCGCCCTCGACTGGGAGCCGCAGAACTTCATGCTCCGCGGGAGCCAGATGTTTTATCTCCCGATCAAGGTCAAGAAGCTTGATGAAACCAACGGATTGGAAAAAGGCGGCTTAGCCAATTGGTTCCGCGGCAAGGAATTGCTCCGGATCCTCAAAAAGAAGGGCTACGACGTGAGCAATTACGTTCCGCTGGAAGACGCGCATGTCAACAAGAACATGACGTTGATGACCGTCAAATACTGGTAAAAACAAGAAATCAGACAAAAAGGTCGCATTGGCGGCCTTTTTCATTGCTTTTTAAACGGAATTGGTTATCCTTTACGAGCATCGCTGTTCGTCCTCGGCACCCAGCGTTAAAAAATCAGGAGGTCCTATCATGGACAACAAAACAACCCTTATCCAGAAGATCGCCAGCAACGCTATCGTTGCGGCGATTTATGTTACTTTGACCGTAATTTCCACCCCGTTCGCCTATGGCGACATCCAAATCAGGATTGCGGAAGCGATGGTGCTTCTATGCTTCTTCCGCCGCGATTTCGTGATCGGCGTGACCCTTGGCTGCCTGCTTGCTAACGTCAACTCCACCTTGGGCCCCTGGGACGTCTTAATCGGGACCGCAGCTACGCTGGTGTCCTCCTTATTGATCGCTTACGCCTCGCCTTCTTTGTTGATCGCGGTCTTATATCCTGTCGCCGCCAATGGCTTCGTCGTGGCTGCTGAGCTCAACTGGTTATTGGAGCTTCCGTTCTGGTGGTGCGTTTTGACCGTCTCGATCGGCGAACTCATCGCCGTGAGCCTTGGATACGGCTTCTTCATGTTCCTCCGTTATCGTTATAAAGGTTTCTTCACCGCCATTCACGCGAACCGGCACCTCGATTTCGTGTGGTAGTGTTTGCCACCCGCGGCCTACTTGCCCTAGAATAGCCGCGATGAAAAACTTTTATTTAGAAATAAAACACATTGATAAACAGACCGGAGCAAGGTACGGGATTTTGCATACGCCGCATGGCGATGTCGAAACTCCGATGTTCATGCCGGTCGGCACCAACGCCACCGTGAAATGCCTGAGCCCCGAAATGGTCAAAGAGGCCGGAGCAGGGGTGGTTTTGGCCAATACCTATCATCTCCATGAACGCCCGGGCGAAGATATTGTCAAAAAAGCGGGCGGACTCCATAAATTCATGAACTATGATGGCCCGATGCTCACCGATTCCGGCGGATTCCAGGTCTTTTCCTTGGCCAAGAACCGCGTGATCAGCGAAGATGGGGTCAAATTTAAGAATCAGCTCAATGGTGATATCGAGTTCTTCACCCCCGAAAAAGCGATCGAGATCGAAGAAGCGTTAGGGGCCGACATCATCATGTCCCTCGATGAGTGCATTCCTTATCCCGTCACCTATCAATATGCCAAAAAGAGCACCGAGCGGACCCTGCGTTGGGCAAAGCGTGGGCTAGAAGCCCACAAGCGCGAAGACCAAGCGCTGTTTGGCATCGTCCAAGGCGGTGAATTCACCGACCTTCGCGAGATGTGCGCCAAAGAATTGGCGGCGATGGATTTCCCGGGTTATTCGATCGGCGGAACCTCGATCGGCGAACCGCCGGAGGTCTGCTACAAGATGGTCGAAGACGCGATTCGTTATCTCCCGGCTGAAAAACCGCGTTATCTGATGGGCGTCGGCTCACTCAATTACCTTTTAGAGGGCGCGTCGCTTGGGGTTGATATGTTCGACTGCGTGCTCCCGACCCGTTTGGCTCGCCATGGGGCGCTTTTGACCAGTCATGGAAGACTCAACATCCAACGCGCGGAGTTCAAAGAAGATTTCACCCCGGTCGATGACGAATGCGGCTGCTACTGCTGCCAGCATTACACCAAGGCCTATCTCCGCCATCTTTTCTTGGCCAACGAAGAGTTTGGCAAGACGTTGATGTCGATTCATAACATCCGTTTCCTGATCCATGTCATGGAAGGGGCCCGCAAAGCCATCCAAGAGGACCGTTTCGCCGATTATAAGAGGGACGTGTATGCGAAATTCGGTTCTAAGAAAGGTTTCTGATGGATATTAATCTATTTGATTTTTACCTCCCGGAAAGCCAAATCGCCCAATCCCCGTCCCCGGTTCGCGACGAATGCCGCTTGATGGCCATCGACCGCGAGAATAAAAGCTTTGAGCATAAAAAGTTCTCCGATATCCTCGCCTATTTGAAACCCGGCGATGTTTTGGTTAGGAACAATACCAAAGTCATCCCCGCGCGCTTGATCGGTGAGAAGGTTGCCACTCATGGCCACGTCGAAGTATTGCTTTTAAAGCAACTAGAAGGCGATACCTGGGAAGCGTTGGTCGGAAATGCCCATTCGGTACGGGTCGGCAGCGTTCTTTCCTTTGGAAACGGCGAGCTGACTTGCACCTGCGTCGAGGTGTTGCCCGAAGGGATCCGCCACGTCGAATTCCATTATCAGGGCATCTTCCTCGAGGTTTTGGAGCATCTAGGCAAGATGCCGCTTCCGCCTTATATCAAAAAGCAGATTTCCAATAACGACGATTATCAGACCGTTTACGCCAAAGTCCCGGGTTCGGCCGCCGCGCCGACCGCCGGCTTCCATTTCACCGCCGAATTGTTCGAGAAGATCCGCGCGATGGGCGTGGAAGTGGTGGATGTCACCTTGAATATCGGCTTAGGCACCTTCCGCCCGGTCAAAGTCCAAGATACCAAAGATCACATCATGCATTCGGAGTTCTTCCAGATGAGCAAAGATGCCGCCGAACGGCTGAATCTTGCAAAGCAAGAAGGAAGAAGGATCATCGCTGTTGGGACCACCAGCGTCCGTACCCTGGAATCCGTCTACGCCAAATACGGGGCCTTCCAGGAGACCGCGGAGGATACCAGCATCTTCATCGAGCCCGGTTATCATTATCGAGCGATCGACGCTTTGATCACGAACTTCCATCTCCCCAAGAGCACACTGGTGATGCTCGTCTCCGCCTTCATGGGCAGGAAGTGGACGTTATCTTGCTATGAAGAAGCGGTGAGGCAAGGCTATCGATTCTTCAGTTTCGGCGATGCGATGTTCATTTACGGAAATTACGATTATTCAAAGAATCTAGACGACTGATGTACACCAACTATTACGAGAAAAGCGAAGAGATCATCAAAGCGATTCCCAAAGGGAAGAAGCCTTCATTGCTGATGCATGTCTGCTGTGGGCCCTGCGCTTGCTTTCCGTTTACCTATCTTTGTCCCCATTTCGATTTGACGATCATGTTCAATAACTCGAACATCTATCCGGAAGCCGAGCACGGTAAACGGCTTGGCGAATTGAAGAAGCTGATCGGCTACATGAAGCGCGATTATGGCTACGACATCAAATTGATCGTCCCGGAATACGAAAACGAAACTTATATGAAAGACCTCGAGCCCTTTGGGGAGATCCCAGAAGGCGGGGAACGTTGCTGGGTGTGCTACCGGAAGAGGATGAGCCAGGCTTATGAGTATGCCGAAGAGCATGGCTTTGATTATTTCTGCACGGTGATGAGCATCTCCCGCGAGAAGAATTCGCAGATCCTGAACGCGATCGGCGCCTCTTTGGAGCAGGAGCATCCGCATACGAAATACTTCTATAGCGACTTCAAAAAGAAGGATGGGGCGCTCAAAGGAACCGAGATTAGAAAAGGCTACGATTTGTATTACCAAAACTATTGCGGGTGCGTGTACTCCCTGCGTCTACGCGAGGCTTATGACCGGCACAAACGCGAGCAAGAAAACCTAAAATCAAAAGATAATATTTGAAAAGTTTGTGCACAATGCACAAGAAATCACCAAAAGCCGAAGAACCCTCGATGCCGTGGGGTTTTTTCGTTTCGCAGGGGATGAGAAAAATACCAAAAAGTGTAGATCACAAGAATATTTTTCAAAATTTTTATTGACGGGTGCACCCCCTTACGCGTATGTTTGTGCATGCTGGCGCTTACGAAGAAATGCGAGGTTGCCGACACACCCACAGGCGTTGTCATGAAGGGGTGTTGGGGAATTCGCATCGAGCAAACGCTAAGAAGCCTGAAAAATGTCATAGGAGGAAAATTCATGGCGAAAGACAAGAAGATTCGCGTTCGGCTTGTCGCTTACGACCACAAGATCCTTGACCTCTCCGTCGAGAAGATCATGCAGGTCGCCAAGCAGACCAACGCACAAGTGGTGGGCCCCATCCCGCTCCCCACGGAAAAGCAGGTCTATACGATCCTCAGAGCTACCTTCAAGTACAAGGATAGCCGCGAGCAGTTCGAGATCCGCACCCACAAGAGGTTGCTCTACATCGTCAACCCCACCAAAGAGACGGTTGACACGCTCCGGAGACTCGATCTCCCGGCCGGCGTCGATATCGACATCAAGTTATAAAGGAGGACCTAAGCATGAAATCCATCATCGGAAGAAAAATGGGCATGACCGAGGTCTTCGCCCAAGACGGGACGATGTATCCCGTGACCGTCATTGAGGTTCTCCCCAATGTGGTCGTGTTGAAGAAAACCAAAGAGAAGGAC
>CADCLZ010000026.1 GCA_902802365.1 uncultured Erysipelotrichaceae bacterium
TCATGGGGCTCTTGAAGTTGTTTAAAAGCGATATCGTGAAAGACGACGTCGATATGCTCATACAGGGATTTGCTAAAGGACTAAAAAGGACGCTTCTTTTAAAGCGCTTCAATAAGTTGATGAGACAAAGGTTTTTTGGTATGTTGATGACCCTTGGAGGTATTTGTGAGCAAACTTCACTGACTGCGAGCGCGCAATTTGTTCCGCGGGGTTTTGCCACATAAAAGTCTGAATTCTTTTCTTTAGAATAATCCTGTAGAACACAAAAGGACTTATTCAGCCACCCTTATTCTTACTCTATACACCATTGGAGATAGATAATTATTTCTAAAGAAATCAGATTTATTCACTTCGTGCAGTTTATAATTTCCGCCAGATTTGATTAAACAATAAATTTTATGGTGCGGATCGTTTTTGAATTTATCTAATTCGTTTTGACTAATAAAGAATTCTACATATTTAGCGGTTTTCTTTGCAGATTTAACTTCAATATGAACCTCAACAAAGCTGCCGTCATCTTTGATTTCATAAGACTTAACATCATATCCTGCGGCAGAGTTGATTTTCGATTCTTGTTTTACGAGCTCTGCTAATTCTGGATGGCCTAAGTTATTGAGCTTGTCTCTTTCGTATTTGATGACAGCTTCTTCTGCTAAATCGCCGGATTTCTGCTTGGCTTTTTGAGACTTTTCATAATCCTGCGCAGCCCTCGAAATTTCTTTATCGGTCGATTTGATTGCTTCGGCTTCGAAATAATCAAAGCTGATGTGGCCATCAATGCTTCTAGGAAGCGAATCTAGATAAGTATCCACGATCGGCTTATCGGCTTCCGCCCAATCTAAAGACTCTATGTCTTCTTTTTTCATCCATTTCAAAGATTGATGCTCCGAATCATTGATTACGCCTGAAACCTGTTTGCATTTATAAACTTTAAGATTGATGATCTGATCCTTGTTTTCATCGCAGCTTTCATCGATGAAATCAGATACTTCAACTTCGATTCCAAGCTCTTCTTTTATTTCTCTAGCTAGCGCTTCCTGATCCGTTTCGCCTTTTTCGACTTTGCCACCAGGAAATTCCCATTTGCCGATTAAAGGCCCACGCCCTCTTTGAGCGCACAACAATTCATCGCGTTCGTTGATAATGGCAGCGCCAACAACTTGCAAAACCGGTTTTTCCTCCGGAATAATACCACCCGCAGAGATATGCTTCATTTCATAATCGGTCAAGTTTCTTGCAGCGGTTATTTGCATCATGGGGAATTAAATGACTTTCCTCATTGCGCCAACAACATCTTTTTCTTCGGCATAAAATGGCTCATTCACCAATTCGACTTCACCATAATACGTATATTCCGTCGGCTTAAATCTAACAAACAAATGGATGGCTCTACCCTCATTTTTTGCCTCAAAAATCGCTTTGTTGCCCTTCCACATCTTTTGATCGCCAATTTGCCCTTCGCCGGTGTAATACATAATGTCGCCGTCGAAGAGCTTATCATCATAAATGCGATTGCCGGTGTGTTTGGAAGTGATGACTATTGTATTGGTTCTTTTGCAAATATTGATGCCTCCCTGGAACGCGCCTTTAAAAGCATCAATGAGGTCCTCTCTTTTATAAACTTTGCCAAGTTCAAAATCTTTGATTTCCATTTGTGGCAGCTTAACAGAGAGGCGGCCTGAGATCAAATATTAATGCGACTAAAACGGGGCCGAATCTGCCTAACTCACATAAAATGATGAATTATCACGACCCATACCTCCCTAGTTCAAAGGGCTTTTTTATAAAAGGGAAGCGGAACCCTATTATGAGCTTGTTTAAGACCTTCAAAGAGGAATCCGCACGCAAGACGCTAATCAAAGATAAGGCGGTTCAGACTTCGACATAATGACATTTATGTGCATTTGTTATTCACTTTGATTAAAATGAAACGAGTATGTCAAAAAACTCCGTCTCTTACGAGATTTCTCAAGCGATCAAAGAGAATAAGTGGCTTGATATCATTTATGACAGCGCCAAAGAGAAGCGCGAAACCCAATATTGGATTTCCATTCGCGATATTGTTCCCAAAGGCAAAAAACTGATCGTCGATATTTTCAATAGCAGCAAATCCCTCGAATCTTTAACGGATATCCCTATTTCGTTCGAACGTATTAAGAGCGCCCGTCGCATCGATTTCACGTGCGGGGATGATAACTCCGCTTTAATCGAGAAACTGGAAGCGAATCCTTTGGCTTTCGGCTTCCTTCATTTTCAATCATTTGATAACAATATCCTGTCTTATCTAATGGAATGCGCTAGGCTCAGCGCGGATCCTTTCCAAAAGAATTACCAAATGGTGGAGGGCATTGATCTGAATTTGTTGCTGGAGAAGAAGAAAGTCCTTCTTAACGAAAGCCAAATGCGGGATATCATCAAATGCATTTATTTCAACGACCTGAAGCGGATCGACCTCGTTTCGAACGAATTGGCGATTTCCGACTTCTCTTTGGATATCGGCGGGAAGAAATACGTCGTCGCTTATTATTCGGTTTACTTCAATCCAACGGATAAGACCATCTCCATTCGCGACAAGATCAAAATCAACCGGTCCTTCTTGATTGAGAAACGCCCACACTCCCTTGATCGCTATATCGACATGAACGCGGATGATTTTGAAAAGGAATACCCAAGCCACAAAGCCGAATTGCAAAACCTCATCAAAGAAAACTGCAATCGCGGTGAGCAGATCAATACCAGACCGGATTTGATGATTCTTGAAAGAGAAATGCCGGTGAACCTCGCCCCTTTATTCGAAAAAGTAGCAAGAGAGAGGGAAGAAGGCACCCTTGAAGTGCCGATGAAAGCTTTCTTCGGCGATATATCAAGGCGAAACAACCTCCGGCGAAAAGAGCCGAAAATCGTCGTTTATGACAAGCGAATCAACATCGATCAAATCCGCGTTCTTTACAATGCTTTGAAGCAGCCTGTCACCTATGTCCAAGGCCCGCCTGGAACCGGGAAAACCCAAACTCTCTTCAACGTCATTGTCTCGGCTTATTTCAATGAGAAAACGGTTCTGGTCTGCACCAACAACAATCGACCGGTTGATGGCATCATCGAAAAGATCTCTTTCCAATATAAGGGAAGAGAAATCCCGTTTCCTTTTCTCCGCTTAGGAAACCAGGAATTCGTCAAACAAGCCACTTTGAAGATCCGCGATTTGATCAACAACCCTTTTCCCGGCGAAGTGAACTGGGAGAAGATCCGCGCGATCATGAAACGGGAATCGGAAAAGAACGCCGAACTTTCGGAGTTCTTGCGGGTATATGAAGACAAACTTGCATTGAGGGAGAACATCGAATGCGCGAAAGCCATTTTCAACAAATGCGAACGCCACGCCAGCCAACTTGAAGAAGAGATTCGTCATATGCAGGAGCGCTATGACTCGATGCGCTCGGTGACCAATGCGGAGGTTTTGAAACTCTTTTCCTGTGCTTCCGAATCCCCTGAATATCAATCCTATTTGTATTTCTCTTCCCTTGCCCACATCCGGCTTTTGCAAATGCCGCGATACGCTAAACTGAGGGAAATCTGCTTCATCGAGGATGATGATGAACGCGTTTCCTCCTTTAATTCGTGGTGCCGGAATCCAGAAAACGGCGATGAGAACATGAAGCTTCTTTCCGATGTTTTCCCCATCATCTTCTCCACAAATATTTCGGCCAACAATTTGGGGAATGGAGAGTTCAAATTCGATTTGGTCTTGATGGATGAAGCAGGGCAATGCGAAATCGCCCATAGCCTTATTCCTTTGGCTCGCGCGAAGAGCTTGCTTCTTGTGGGTGATGTCGATCAGCTGCAGCCCGTCATCGTGATGGACCCCGACGTGAATAAGGAATTGATGGCGAAATACAAAATATCCGATACCTACAATTATTGTGAGAATTCCATCATCCGCGTGATGCAAAACGCCGATAACATCTCCAAGAGGATTTTGCTCCGTTATCATTATCGATCTGGGAAGAAGATCATCGGCTTTTCGAATAAATATTTTTATGGCGGAAAACTCAAATTGGATTTCGCTCCCGGAGAAGGCGATATCAGCATGAAAGCGGTGAAGAGCCAGAGGTGCCCATATCGCAATGCTTCGATTGAAGAAGCGCTTGAAGTGGTGGACTACCTTAAGAAAAACGACGTAGAGAACACCGTCATCATCACGCCTTTCAACAATCAGAAATATCTGATTGACGATATGATTGAGAGGGCTGGGATCAAAGGCGTCACCGCATGCACGGTGCATTCCATGCAAGGCGGGGAAGCAAATACGGTCATCCTTTCTTCGGCGATCACTCAGCAAACTTCTCCCAGGACCTATGAATGGCTGAAAAAATGCTCTGAAATCGCCAATGTGGCAGTGACGAGGGCCCAAAAGAAGCTAGTTTTCATCGGCGATCCCGATTCCATCGAAAAGCTATCCACCGGGGATGATGTTTGGAACTCTTTGATGAAATACGCCAGAAGCAATGGCAAAGTCGAGGTCATCCCGCCCAAAACCAAAACATTGGAAATTGGCCTTAGCCATGGTTCGAAAGCGGAAGATGAGTTTTATAAAACCATGGCCCAACTCTGCTCCGTGGAAAAGAATTTCACGGTGAAAAGAAACGTCAAAGTCAAAGATCTGTTCTCCGACGATCCTTTGCTCAGCCAATCGAAAATGGAATTTGATTCCGTTATCTATCACAAAAAGAGCCTCTTTAGGAAAGAGACCCCCTTCATTGCCTTTGAAATCAATGGTGGCGAGCATGTTGGGGATGCCAAAAGGACCGCTGCAGATGCCAGAAAACGCGAACTATGCAAGCAGAAGAATTTAAAGTTAATCACCATCGGAAATAGCGACGTCAAAAATTATGAATGCATGCGTGAAATGATCAGGAAGATGAATAATCAGGAATATGAGCAAATGCTTCTCGATTTAGGGGAGAAATGACTCTTTTAGGAGTCATGCTATTGAGGGGAAAGTGTTAAATGATGAACGAACCTGAACCCAAGAAGGATCAGGAAGAACAGCAAGACGAGAAGAAGCCGTCCAATAGCCGTCTTTTGCTGATCCTCGCGTTGATCCTCCTTTTGCTTTTAGGCGGTTTGTTAGGCTTGTTCCTTTGGCTGAACCCACAAGGAGGAGCAGGAGGGGGCTCTTCCCAGCAGCAGGCAACCATCGAAGATGCCTTAACCGCGTTAAGGGATCTCAAGGCGAACGCCATCAGAGATGGAAGGCTTGCCTATCCGGATTCCTATGACGTCAAAGCCCATATCAAGAATGGGGCCGAAACCAATTTCACCCATGGGGAATATGTATCCGATCCCTTCATTTTGTCTTTAAGCGAAAGACATGACGAAACGATCACCAATACCAAGTTCTATACCAAAGAGGGCGAAACCTATTATCTTTCGGTCAATGATGCGGCCAAGGAAGTGGTTTCCTATAACGCGGTCAATGAGGATCTCAATCTCATCTATGGCCTTTATAACGAGGCGACCTTTAATCTCGACGATGAGATCGAGATCTTGGAAGCTTTAAAAGGCCATGAGAATGCCTTGACCGCTTTCTTGTTCAGCAAGCTATCTCCAGGAAGCCTTTCGCTGACTCTGATCGGGGAAGATATCGATCTAAGGGAAGAAGGGCAGAATATCCAAAAGATCGAGATCACCTATAACGAGTATCGCGCTCAAATATACGTGAAGAACTATAAAGGAACCGCGGGAAGCGCGGAGCAATCCTATACCTTTGCGGAGGCAAGTCTCTTGGACTGAGCTCTGTTTCTTAACCGCTTTCTTTTGAATTGATTCAAAAAATCCCCTCACAAAATCCTTGCGAGATGCTAAAGTAAAGAACGTTGTTTTTCGGGAGGTCAGCTTATGGACCGGATCGGTTTTGACAATGAGAAATACATCGAGATGCAGTCGCAGCACATCGCGGAGCGCATCGCCTCTTTCGGCGACAAGCTGTATCTGGAATTCGGAGGCAAGCTCTTCGATGATTTCCACGCTTCCAGGGTCCTCCCTGGCTTCCAGCCCGATTCCAAGCTATTGATGCTCCGCAAGATGAAGGATGAGGCGGAGATCGTCATCGCGATCAACGCCCAATCGATCGAAGAAGCCAAAGTCCGCGAGGACCTTGGCATCACCTACGACCAAGACGTCTTCCGCTTGATCGACGCCTTTAGGGAAGCCGAACTCTATGTCGGTTCGGTCGTCCTCACCCAATATGAGCCGAAGAAGAACACCAAAGCCTTCGAGAAGATCCTCACCAAGCAGGGGATCAAGACCTACCATCATTACAAAATCCCCAATTATCCCTATGACGTCGACAAGATCGTCTCCGACGAAGGATATGGCAAAAACGATTACATCGAGACGTCGAGAAGGCTCGTCGTCGTGACCGCGCCGGGGCCCGGCGCCGGCAAGATGGCGACCTGCCTTTCGCAGCTATATCACGATAACCAAAGAGGTATTAAATCCGGCTACGCCAAATTCGAGACCTTCCCGATCTGGAACCTGCCTTTGAAGCATCCGGTCAATTTGGCCTATGAGGCGGCAACCGCGGATTTAAATGACGTCAATCTGATCGACCCATATCATCTACAGGCCTATGGCGAGACGACGGTCAACTATAACAGAGACGTCGAGATCTTCCCCGTATTGAACCGCATCTTCGAGAGGATCTACGGCCAATCGCCTTACAAGTCCCCGACCGATATGGGGGTCAATATGGCGGGTTATTGCATCAACGACGACGAAGTCTGCCGCGAAGCCTCCAAGCAGGAGATCATCCGCCGGTATCTCCGCGCCCTCGTGGACCGCAGGAAAGAACGGGCGAGCGAGGAAACGGTGGCCAAGATTGAGAACCTCATGAAGGTCAATGACATCCATCTGGAAGACCGCAAAGTGGTGGCGGCCGCCAAAGACAAAGCATTGAAGACCGGCAGACCCGCCGCGGCGATCGAGCTCAATGACGGGACGATCATCACCGGCAAGACCTCCGATTTGTTCGGCGCGATGAGCGCATGTCTGCTCAACGCGTTGAAGGCGTTAGCGGGCATCTCCGACAAAGTCTACCTGCTCCCGAAGGCGATCATCGAGCCGATCTGCGCGCTTAAGACCAAAGACCTCGACATGACCATCAGCGGAAGCGGCTCGTCCAGCGTGTGCGCAAAGCCCATCACCGATGAGACGCTGATCGCCTTATCGATCTCGGCCATCACCAATCCTTTGGCGGAGCTTGCGATGGCCCAGCTCCCGAAGCTTAGGCACGCCCAATCCCATACCTCCGTCATTCTTTCCCAAGTCGATGAATCCACGCTTCGGAAACTGGGCATCGACCATACCGAAGAGCCGATGTACGGATCGAAGAAGCTTTATCACGCCAAATAAAGGGGCCCATTGATTGAAAATGGCTGCCAAATGACAGCCATTTTTCTTTTGATAGGCAGAGCGTTCAACCAATCGGCTTTAAAAGGTAACTGGGTCTAGGGAATCAAAAAAGAGCAGTAGGAAGGATATGTTTCGATGTTCTCCGCCAAGCCGATGTTGCTATCTTTTAAGCGGATGAGTTTCTTGACGTCTATATACTTATCCTTGTTTTTCAAAATCTCAGTCGCCGCTTTGGTGCGGCCGTCTTTGGCTTTGGCTTCCAAAAGAACGACTTCTTCATAAGATTGGGTTATGAAATCGATCTCCAAGCCGCTTTCCTTCGAATAGTAATAAAGCTTATGGCCGTTCTTTGAATAAGCATCCGCGAAGGATTCTTCATACACGGCGCCTTTATAGATGCCCAAATCCCCGGAGAGAATATGACCTGCCGTCCCTTCATCTAAAGACGCGACCAAAAGTCCCGTATCGGTGAAATACAATTTGAAAATGCTTTCGATTTTATTTCCCTCCAATGGGAATTCGGGAAAGGACAAATTGTGGCAGCGTTCGACCAAACCATAGTCGACGAGCCATTGAATGGCGGAAGAATACCTTTCCAAAGATCCTTTTTTGTCGATTTTGGACACCATGAATTTTTTGTTTTCCTTTGATAATTGGGAAGGCAAGGAATCAAAGACCTTGCGAATTTGGGCCAGCAGTTCCTTATCAATCTTTTCTTGCTCATTTTCGTCCAAGTGTTTGGCGAAGTCATCTTTGTATCCCTCAAGCAAGTCCATTTGCTCCCTTCGCACCTGATTCATGTCCTTGGTCAAGACGAATTTCTTCACCGCCTCAGGGAGCCCGCCGACGCAAATAAATTGCCTGAAATATTTGGTGAAGGCCTGATGAACCGCTTCGCTTATCGGCTCTTTATTGGCGAAGCATTCTTTCACATAGCGGATGGCGTCTTCTGAAATCCCAATCGCCCAGAGGAACTCTTCAAAGTCCATCGGCTTCATATAAACGGTACGCTCAAAGCCGACCGCTACACCGCCCGAGTATTTGGAGTTGTAGCCTTTTAGGCCAAGCAGCGACCCGGTGGCAATGACATCGAATCTGCCATCCTCCATGAAGGATTTGATGGATGCCCTCGCGGCAGAGCATTCCTGAATCTCATCGAATACAAGAACGGTCTTATTCGGGATGAATAGAGAGCCTGGCTTGTTGGCGGATATATTCGTTATCAAATCATCGACGTTCAGATCTACGTCAAAGCACGCCTTCATGCCGGGCTCTCTCTTAAAATCGATCTTGACGACGTTTTCGTAGTTTGCCTTAGCGAATTTATCGACGATATAAGATTTCCCAATTTGCCTTAGCCCTTTTATGACCAAAGCCTTCTTTTTGGTTTCCAGGCTCTCTTTCCATAAATGGAATTCATGGATTATTTTTCTTTTAAATTCCATTTTCATCCTCCAATAAAAGGTTTTTCCAAGCGAACCTTCAAAAAAATATAGGGTTTTTCCAAGCGAACTTTGGCGGAATCCTCCTTTAATTCGACCATATAAGGGTATGACTTTTGAATGCCGTCAAGCCGATGAATGGGCCCATCAAAATGCGCAAGGCGTTGCGTTGATAATCCGGAATGCAATAAACCCAAGAAACAATTGCAATTGTGCTTCATGCCGCATACTTCTAAAATCTAAATGGTTA
The DNA here is from genome assembly GCA_902802365.1 of uncultured Erysipelotrichaceae bacterium. Lineage (GTDB taxonomy): Bacteria > Bacillota_I > Bacilli_A > RFN20 > CAG-826 > Alloenteromonas. The sequence continues at coordinate 9,106 of CADCLZ010000026.1, forward strand.
AAAGGAGGGAGATATCATGAAACTCAGCTTCCGTTGGTATGGCCAAAACGATTCGATCCCGTTGGATTTCATCCGTGAGATCCCCGGCATGGATTCCGTGGTCACATCCTTATATTCCAAAAAGCCTGGCGAAAAGTGGGACGAGAAGGAGCTCTTCGATCTGAAGGCGTCGGTCGAGGCCAAAGGCCTCAAGATGGAGGTCATCGAATCGATCCCCGTCTCCGAGGACATCAAGTCTGCGACCGCAAAACGCGACGAGCACATTGAGGTCTTCAAATATAACCTTGCCCTATGCGGCAAGGCCGGCGTCAAATGCGTCTGCTATAACTTCATGCCGGTCTTCGATTGGCTGCGTACCGATATGTGCCACGTCAATCCCGATGGCAGCACCTCCTTATCCTATAGCAAAGAGGACTTCGACCGCGTCGATCCGAAGAACCTCCATCTCCCCGGCTGGGACGAATCCTATAGCCCCGATGAGCTCCAAGGCTTATTGGAACGTTATTCGAAGATCGGCCATCAGGAGCTCTTCGAGAACCTCGTCTACTTCCTGAAGGCCATCATGCCGATCTGCGATCAATATGACATCAATATGGCGATCCATCCCGATGATCCGCCATGGGATGTCTTCGGCCTTCCTAGAGTCGTCTCCAAAGAAGAAGACATCGACCGCTTATTCGCCGCGGTGCCCAATAAGCATAATGGCTTGACCCTATGCACCGGCTCCCTTGGCGCGGGGCGCTTCAACGACATCCCGCATATGGCTGGCAAATACGCCAAAGCGGGCCGCATGTCGGTGACGAAGATTCCTTCGTCGAAGCCGGCCATATGAGCGCGATGGGGTCGCTCGATATGGCGGAGATCGTCCGTCAATTGGTCGAGAACGGCTTCGATGGCTATGTCCGTCCGGACCATGGCCGCAACATCTTCGGCGAGAACCAAAAGCCGGGGTATGGCCTCTATGACCGCGCCCTTGGCTGCGCCTACATCAATGGCCTCTTCGAAATGGCCGAGAAAGGAAAATAACCATGAAAAAACAAGATCTGCCTTTATTCATCGATTACACCGATAAGGTGGTCGTCATCACCGGCGCCGGCGGCGTCCTCTGCTCGAAGATGGCCGAGGCCTTCGCTTTAAGCGGCGCCAAAGTCGCCGTCCTCGACTTGTCCCAGGAAAGCGCCGATCGGGCCGCGAAGGCGATCCAGGAAGAAGGTGGCTGCGCAATCGGCTATGCCGCCAACTGCCTCAAGAAAGAAGAGCTTGAAGCCGCCCACCAGAAGATCCTCAAAGACCTTGGGCCCTGCGATATCTTAATCAATGGGGCAGGGGGCAACTCCGGCAAGGCCACGACCACCCAGGAGTTCTTCGACGCGAAAGCCGATGAAGGGACGATCTCCTTCTTCGATCTTCAGGAATCGGGGTTCGAATTCGTCTTCAACCTCAACATCCTCACGGTCTTATTGACCACCCAGGTGTTCGCCAAGGACATGATCGGCCGCAAGGGCTGCTCGATCCTCAATGTCTCTTCGATGAACGCGTTCATCCCGCTTACGAAGATCCCGGCTTATAGCTCCGCCAAAGCCGGCGTCAGCAACTTCACCCAGTGGCTCGCCACCCACTTCGCCAAAGAAGGGATCCGCGTGAACGCGATCGCCCCGGGCTTCTTCTTGACCGCCCAAAACCATGCTTTGATGTTCAATCCGGATGGCACCCCTTCGGCCAGAAGCCAGAAGATCCTCACCAATACCCCAAGCGGCAGGTTCGGGGAAGCCGAGGAATTGCTTGGCGCGGTGCTATTGCTTTCTAGCGAAAAAGCCGCTTCCTTCATCACTGGGGTCGTCCTCCCGATCGATGGTGGCTTCGCCGCCTATTCGGGCGTCTGATCTGCCATTTATTCTGAAAAAGCGTGCAGTTATTCCGAAGCGCTGGTCAAAAAGCGTTTATGGCGAATAATGCACGTGGTCAAAAAATCATCCGGCGGATTTCCATTCGCCATAAACCCTCTCTTTCCTCCTTTCTGAGAGGGTTTTCCTTCCTATGTTGCCCGAGCCGTATCATAATTTGCTACTCCGTTCACGGAACGGATTGATAAAATAATTACGCTTATGGAAAAAATCATCACGTTCTGCGTCCCCTCCTATAACTCCGAAGCCTTCCTTCACGTTGCCTTGGATTCTTTGGTTTTGGGCGGCGACGACATCGAAGTCTTGGTGATCGACGACGGTTCCAAAGACGGGACCTTGCAGGTCGCCAAAGAGTACGAGGAAAAATATCCGAATATCTTCACCGCGATCCACCAGGAGAACAAGGGCCATGGCGGGGCGATCAATAACGCGCTTTCCTTGGCCAAGGGCAAGTTCTTCAAGGTCTTGGATTCCGATGACAAGGTCGATGGGGAATCCCTCACCAAGGCGATCGCCTTCCTCAAGGAGCATGGCGATGAGATCGACCTGCTCATCATGGACTACGTCTATTACCATGGTTGGGACAACCCAACCACCCATGTCGGCTTCCGGACCGTCATGAAAGAAGGGGTGGTCCTCACGCCTAGCAAAGTCAAGCGCTTCAGCCTCAAGCAGAACATCACCCTCCACACGGCGATGTATAAGACCGAGGTCCTACGTAAGTCCGGCGTCGAGCTCCCCGAGCATTGCTCCTATGAAGATAACTACATGGTGTATGCCCCGATGTTCTACATCGAGCACCTCGCTTATCTCCATCTTCCCTTCTATTGCTATTTCATCGGCCGCGATGGCCAATCGATGCAGGAAGATATCATCACGCGCAAATACTACGATCTGATCCGCTGCGGCGATCTGATCTGGAAAGCCGGCGACATCGTTCCCATCAAGAAAAAGGATCGCCGCCTCTATCATCTATTGAAGCATCATCTCACGATGAACCTCGCCTATGCCTTCACCTTCTGCGCGGTCAATGGCTCCGAGCAGGCCCTCCAGGATATGGAGGACTTCAAGAAACGCTGCAAGGAGAGCAACCCCAAGCAGTGGAAGGTGGTCCAAGCCTCGGTCCAATACCAAAGCACCGGCAAAAAAGGCAAGGTGTTCCAGTGGCTCACCAAGCTGGCCTATCGCCTCGCCCATAAGGTCGTCAAATTCAATTAGCAAAGAAAAGACGGGTTTACCAATGGCCCGTCTTTTTTTGATGGCCTGAAGCGGCTTATTTCGCTTCGCGGAAACTGGCTTCCCCGTATTTGCTCTTCGCCGTGAAGTCGAAGGCTTTTTCGTCCTCCACTTCGAAGATGGCGAGGGCCTCGCCTTGATAGGTCAAGGACTTGTTGGTGAGGTAGCCTTCGGCATTGTAGGGGTTGCCGTTGGCGAAGCGGAGGAGCTTGCCGCCTTTGACGTTGTCGATCTCCAACATATCTTTTAGATATGGACGGATATTCCCATTCTCATCGCCCAAGGCGAGACGGACATAGAGGAAGTTGTTGTTTTGGAGCGGATGCTCGGTTTCCGGATGGAGGGTCAAATGGTCGCCCGGGGTCCCGCTATAGAGGGAGACTTCGGCGATCTTTTTCCCGGCTTTGTCAAAGGAAACCGCCTTTAATTCGCCAGGCTGATAGGCGAATTTGATCGGGGTGTTCCCGTTCTTCTTGGTTTTGCTTTGCGCGACTTTCTTGCCATTTAGGAAGAGGGCGACTTTCTCCGCGGTCGAATAGATCTCCGCGGTGGCTTTTTTGCCTTCTTGGCCCGGGAAGTCAAAGCAAGGCAAAGCCATCGAGAACTTCCAGGCGCTTGGCGCGTGCTTCACTTCCTTTTCCCTTGGGGCGACGACGGCCAGTTCGATCGGCTTTAGGCCATACATCACCTGAGTATAGAGGGCTTCGCCCAAGAAGCGGCCGGTGATGTCTAGGCGCCCGCTTCCGGCGGTCATCCAGCCCATCCCGTGGTCGAAGGAGGGGGCATCATCCTGGGAAACCCAGGACCCGACTCCGCATTCGCCGAGGTAATCCATGCCCGCCCAGACGAAGTCGCCGATCATTCGCGGGTTATCTTTGGCGAACTGCATCCACCAATTGGCGTCCGAGCAGAAGGTTTCGCTGCCGACGATGATGCGGTTCGGGTATTTCTTTAAGTCGTGCTTATAACGGAAGATCGCATAGTTATAGCCCGGGGCATCCAATAAAGCGAAGGCGCCCCTGGTCTTCACGTCGCAGCGGTGGATGGTCGAACCGACCTTCATGACGTTGGAACCAACAAAGTTGGCGATCTTATTGAAGAAGGCGGAGCCGACTTCCTGCTTCTTGGCTTTGGCTTGCTGATTCGAATCGGCCTTCTTATCGCTATAGACGCCAAAGCCCCAGGAATAGAGGGCGTTGAAGAAGATGTTGACCCCACAGGTCGTCATCCGGCTGGGATCGAGAGCTTTTAGGTGGTCGACGAACTCCTTGATGAGGGCGATGCCTTTTGTCTCGGATGTCTCCGCGACTTCGTTGCCAATCGAATAAAGGACCACCGAGGGATGGTTATAGTCTTTCTCGACCATCAGGCGAAGGTCTTCCTTCCAGTTCGCCATCAACTCGTTGACGTAATCGTATTTGGTCTTATGGATGTACCAGCAGTCGGCGTATTCATCCATCACGTAGATGCCAAGCTCATCGCAGGCATCGAGCATGTCTTCGCAAAGGGGGTTATGCGCGCTTCTGATCGCGTTGTAGCCGACCTCTTTCAATAGCCTTGCCTTCCGATATTCGGCGTCGCGGTAGCTCTCGCCGCCTAAGGGTCCATTGTCATGATGGATGCAGGCGCCTTTCAGTAAGGTCCTTTCGCCATTGACCAAGAAGCCATCCTGGCCCCATTCGAGCTGACGGATGCCAAAACGCCGGGTTTCTTCATAGCCAAGGAAGGTGGCTTTTAATTGATAGAGGTAGGGGTGCTCCGCATTCCAAAGAGAGGGGGCATTGATGCTTAATTGCAGGGAAAAGGCCTTGTTCTGGCTTTGGGATTTTCCTGCGGCGACAAGGGTATTTTCTTGGTTAAAAACCTCGATTTTGACCTCGCCATCAGAGGTGAGGTTGCCAAAGGCTTCGACCGTCCCGGTTTTATAGTCGACCGTCTTAACTCTGAGGGTCCTGAATTCGATTCTTTCCTTGGGGAGGATATGCAGATACACCGGGCGATAGATGCCGGTCCCGGTATACCAACGGGAGTTCGGCTGATCGGCGTTATGGGCGATGACCTTGAGGAGGTTCTTCCCTTCTTTTAGGCGGTCAGTCAAATCGACGAAGAAAGTGTTATAGCCATAGGCGTTTTGAAAGATCAATTGTTCGTTAAGGTAGATCTCCGCGTTCCGGTAGACGCCGCCGAACTCGAGAAGGGCTTTGCCGCCTTCTGGGATCTCCGGTTTTTCGAATTCTTTTTCGTAAGCGTAATCCTTGGCCAGGATCCAGCAGGTATTGACCCCGCCTTCGGCCTCCGGGGAACGCTCCTCGCGGAGCATCGCGTCGTATGGCACATCGACTTTGAGGTTGGCGGGATTCTCCTCATGGAGCGGGTAGACGGTCCAATCGGCGTTAAATGAAAGTTTCGGCATCGCTTTGTCCTCAAACATTAAAAATAACCAAGGCGAGCCTGAGAAGCAAGCCCCGCGGCGGAAGTTGATTATGGCGGCAGAATCGTGATTTATGCGTGGACGAGGGTGACGCCGAAGCGCTCGAGCTTGCTGAAGTCTTCCTTCGGGAAGTCGTAGTCGCTGATCAGCACATCGACTTTGTCGATCTCAAACGAGGTGAACAGGGCATGCCGATTGAATTTGGTCTTATCGATCAAGCAGATCGTCTTGTCGCTTCTTTGGTTCATCAAATGCTTCATTTCCGCCGAATCGATCGTCTCCTCGCTGAGCGAATAGTTCTCATCGACGCTGGCGCTGGACATGATCGCCAACGAGGCGTGGAAGCGGAGGAGGTTCGCGGTGGCCAAAGGCCCTAAGATCGAGTTGGTGTTCG
>CADCLZ010000027.1:0-11687 GCA_902802365.1 uncultured Erysipelotrichaceae bacterium
GTGATATTCACCCCATAAGACGCTTTCCGGAGTTCTTCGTTCTTTTCCGTGAACTCTTTGTCCTTTTTCTTTTCTTGCCTAAAGATTTGGATTAAGCGCATACCTGAGAGGTTTTCGCTTAAGAAGGTGTTCAAGGTGGAGACCATTTTTCTTTCTTTGCGGAAGCGTTCCCCAACCAATTTGCCAAAGATCGCGGACATCGCGCCGACGATGACGGCAAACACCATCAGAATCAGCGAGAGGCGCCAGCTGAGGTACATCATGATCCCAAAGGTGGTGATAATCGTCAGGATGTTCGAGAGGACGTTGACGATGACGCTGGTGAACATCTCGGAGATCGCCGCGGTGTAGTTCGCAACCCTGGTGACCAACGAGCCGACCGGCATTTCGTTGAATTGGTTCTGAGACATTCTCTCGATGTGGGTGAAAACCGTCTTCCGGAGTTCGAAGACGATCGTTTGGCCGACCTTTTGGAGGATTAAGCCTTCAAAGAAGCGGGTCAATTGACTCACGATCGCAAGGATGGCGTATCCAACGACGAAGCCAATGATCATGGCTAAAGCCATGTTCTCATTCGAAGCATCGAGGTAATCGACCATTTTCGAGGTCAATAACGGGAGAACGATGCCGATGCCGACATTCGCCAAAAGCAGCAAGAAAGCAAGGGCGATTTTCCACCAATGCCCATGAGCATAGGAAAGAATGCGCCGGAGCAAGGTCCAGAAGGGAATCTTTTTGTCGCCGCGAAGCTTAACTAATTCTTCATCTTCGTCCATGTTTTCCCTCCTTCCTGTACTTCTGCTTCAAGTTGCTGGAGATAGACCATCTTCTGATAGGCAGGAGAGGTCTCCATCAGCTCATCATGGGTGCCGAAGGCTTCAGCCTTCCCATCGACCAAAACCAAGATCTTGTCGAAGTGGCGGACGGTGGAAACGCGGCTGGCGATAACGATCGTCGTAAGGCCCTGACGCTTTTCGATCACGTTGTGGAGGATGGTTTCCTCGGTTTTCACGTCAACCGCGGAAACCGTGTCGTCCATCAAAAGGATCGGCGAATGCTTGTAATAGGCGCGCGCCAAAGAAATGCGCTGCTTCTGACCGCCGGAAAGCGTGACGCCGCGCTCGCCGGAGACCGTTTCGTATTTCTTCGGGAAGTCTTTGATGTTGGAATCGATGTCGGCGAATTGGGCGGCCGCAATGACCTTGTCTTCGTCAACCTCGTCGGCGCTAAAAGCGATATTGTTCGCGATTGTGTCGCTGAAAAGGAAATTATCCTGGGGCGCATAGGCCACCGCTTCGCGAAGACTATCGAGGTCGATCTTCATCAGATCGATGCCGTCGATGAACACTTTGCCCTCTTCGTAGTTATATAAACGCAGCAGGATATTAGCCAAGGTGGATTTGCCCGAGCCGATTTTGCCAACGACGCCAACGCGTTCCCCGGGCTTAATGGAGAAGGTCAGGTCATTCAGCGCGTCCTCGTCGTTTCCATCATCGGGATAACGGAAAGAGAAGTGCTCAAACTTGACCGCGCCTTGGGGGTTCTCAAGGACGATCGCGTCATCCGGGCTCTTAATCGTCTCGGGCGCATCGAGGAAAACGGTGATTCGCTTAAGCGAAGCTTTGCTCCTCGAACGCATGGCAATAACCTGGCCCAACGCGATCATCGGCCAAATGAGGATATCGAAATAGCTCGTGAATTCGACCAATTGCCCAACGGTTAATAAGATCGATGAGCCAAAGATTTGGACCGGTTCTCTCTGGACCGTAGCGAAGACGAACCATCCGCCGAAACCGAGGATGATCGCGATGATCATGTAGATGATGACCTCGATCACTAGGTCGAACAAAATGCTGATTTTCCCGAATGAATAATTGACATCTGCGTTCTTTTTGGCGACTTTTGCGAACGCGTGGATCTCTTTGTTTTCCTTCACGAACGCCTTGATGACGCGGATGCCGGTGAAGTTTTCCTGGGCGAAGTCATACAGCTCATCGTAAGCCTTTTGCCGCTCCTCCCACTTTTGGGACATGAATCTTTCGACCAAGAGGCCCCAGCCGGCGATCAAAAGGATCGGGACGCCAGCCAAAAGCGTCAAAGCGCCGTCGACCAAAATCATGCGGATGATGACGATCACGGACAGGAAGAAGGCGTCGATCAGCATGACGGTGCCCCACCCGAAGAACTCGCCGATCGTCTCGATGTCGGTGGTGAACCAGGCCATGACTTTGCCGACCTTGTTTTCGCGGTAATAGGAAACCGGAAGCCGTTCGGCCTTCTCAAACATATCGTGACGCAATCCTGCCTCGATATGGCGAGAGGCGTAGAAAATCGAAAGACGCCAGACGATGCGGGCAACCAAAATCACGCCGGCGTAGGCTAAAACGATGCCTAAGATCACCCAAAGGCGCTCCGTGCTTAAAGAAGAGTCTTCTATTCCATCGACGATTTCGCCCAAATATTTGGGGATCTCGGTCTGGGCGATGTCGCCTGCGACCAAAGCGATGACGCCAATCAAAAAGAACGGCCAGTATTTGAGATAATATTTTTTCAGGTATTTACCGAATAGTATGGCTGCTCCTCCTGATGCTTGGCTATTCTAGCACTATGCGCGCGCAGTTCTAGCAATTTGCGGTTGCTGGTCGGAAAAAGCGATGCCAATTACGGCAGATCAAGATGCAAACAAAAGTTCGAGAGTGTTAGAATTGCCCCATGCCAAAAAGCGGCTTGATTATTGGCAGCGGGATTGCCGGCATGTCGGCCGGCGTCTACCTGCTGCGCAGCGGATATGATGTAACGATCTACGAAAAACACGTCCAATCCGGCGGCGAATGTGTCGGTTGGGCCCGGAAGGGCGTTTTCATCGATGGTTGCGCGCATTGGATCGTCGGGACCAAGGAAGGAACCGACCTCAACGAAGTCTGGAAGGAAGTCGGCGCGATCCGCGAGGATACCGTCATTCACGATAACGAGTACTTCGCAAAGTATGTCGTGGGCGGCGAAACCGTGACTTTTTACTCCGATCTAACAAAGTTAGAAGCCGAACTTTTACGGGTGGCCCCGGAAGATAAAAGGCGGATCAGATCTTTCATCAAAACGGTGAAGCATTATCAGCGGGTTGTCATCCCCACCAAACGCCCGCTTGATTACAACAACCCTTTCCAGTGGCTGAAGCTGGCCGTCAAGATGGCCCCAATGGCAATGGAATATGGGAATGTGAAGCGCGTCGGCCTCCGCGAATATGCCAAAGGCTTTAAATCGCCGATCCTTCAAGAGCTTTTCTTGAGGATCATCAACCCGAATTTCAACCTGCACGCGCTTGCTTATACGATGCAGGCGCTCTCGATCCGCGATGCGGGGACCATCGAAGGCGGTTCGAACGTCTTCGCGAAAAACATCGAGAAAACCTTTACGGAACTCGGGGGCAAGTTTGTTTTTAACAAAGCGGTCAGCGAAATCGTGATCGAAAACGGGGTTGCAACCGGCGTTTGGCTAAGCAACGGTGAAACCGCGAAAGCGGATTACGTCATTGCATCCTGCGATGCCCACCACCTTTTCTACGATCTTCTCCACGATCAACACACCCCGAAGTTCTATTCCTCGCGGTTTGAGAATCCCGAGGATAATCCTTTGATTCAAAGCGTTTTCCTAGCCTACACATTGCCGGTGGAAGAAGCGAAGAAACTCCCGAAGAAGATCGACTTCCCGATGCATGGCGTTTCCATCGGCAAATTCGAGTTCGAACACTTAGTTGTCTTGAATCACGCCTTCGACGCCACCCAAAACACGACCAAAGTGTGCTTATCGGTATTGAATGACGTCGATGACGGCGTTTATGAATACCTCAAAGGGCTCTCCAGAGAAGAATACCTCGCGGAGAAGAAACGCTTAGGCGAAGCCATCCGCGCCGAGCTGGCTAAAGACTTCGGGTTAGATGAGTCCTTATTTGAGCTTCTAGACGTCGCCACGCCTCTTACTTACGAACGTTATACCAACGCATACCATGGCTCCTATCAAGCCTTTGCTTCCACTAAAAGAATGGGGGCATTGATGCATAAAGGTATTATTAAGGGCCTTAAACACTTCTATTTCTGCGGCCAATGGATTATGCCGCCTGGCGGGCTTCCTGTCGCGGCCTTCTCCGCGAAGATGTCGGCGATCCGCCTCTGCCGGGAAGACAGAAAGAAATTCATCGCGAAATAAAGAAAGGCGCCTCGGTTGGCGCCTTTTTTGTCTACATGCGATCTCCGCCATTTCGTGGAGCAATTCCTTATTAAGCCTTATAGTTGAGGCCCCGATTTTGCTGAAAACCGTTTAAAAAGAAACCCTTTCACTCCTAAGGAGCGAAAACCCTTCGCCAATTGGTCTATAATAATCCCTGGCAATGAGCGAGAATCCGGCGAACCTTTTATCGATCCCGAGCCTAATTGCTTCTTTCGAAGCAAAGCATCCAAAAATCGTCCATTTCTTTCATTCGCGGTGGCGGTTTGCTTTTTATCTGCCCGCCTATTTGCTGCTATTGACTTTGATCCACTACATCTTCGCCTTTTCCCCAACGCCATATTCCGGTTCGTCGAATGGCTGGGCAAGCCCGGAAAAGAAGGTCGCTTTCATCATCCTCCTCGAGCTTTTCTTCGCCTTCGTCGCCGTTTGGCTGATCCTCAATTTCATGGCGAAGCGCCTAACGAGCAGGAAAATCGCTTTCGCCTTTGTTCTGGTCTCTTCCGCCATCCTGATTCTTTTCTCCTTCCTCCGATACATGAATTTCGCGGGATATAAGCATGACTGGGGCGCCAACGACCCGGACGGGCATTTCGCGATCATCTATGACATCTTCAACACCGGGAAGATTCCCGATCAGGATTTGACGCGGGGCCAATATTACCAACCGAAGTTCTGGCACGCGCTGATGGCGCTTTGCATGAAGATCAATTCCTTGTTCATCCATGCCCCGGAAGGCAATGCCCTCGTCACCCCAGCTGTGCTGACCTTCCCGCTTTATGACTATCAGCAATACGCTTTGCTGGAAAGCTGCCGGATCTGGATCAATTTCTATGGCACTCTTTCGCTTTATTTCCTCTATCGGATCTATGTCCGCTTATTCGAGAAAGGATTAAAGCTTTGCATCGCCTCCGCCTTCTTGGCGATCACCCCGGTCTTTTGGTATGTGCCATTTTACGGCAACAACGACTCGCTCTCCTTCGCCTTTGCCTTGATGGGTTTGCTGTTTGCCCTCGAATACCGTAAGAGCAAATCGTTCGTCGATATCATCCTCTCTGGCGTCGGCATCGGCTTAGGGATGATGTGCAAGCTATCGAATGCCCTTGTGGCCCTCCCGGTGGCGTTTATCTTTGTTTTAGAGCTTATTGAGCGCATCAAGGGAAAAGGAGAGGGCGAAAAGTTCTTCTCCGGGGAACGGAAACGCTTCTTCTTCCAGATTCTAATCTTCGCCATCGTCGTCTTCCCGCTTGGCCTTGGGCTTCACGTCTATAACCGCGTCGCATTTGGCGAGCCGATCGGCTATGTCCTCGATCTCGAATGGAGCACCGGCGAATTCCGGCAGAACTTCATGCACATCGATTCCGCCGTTTATAACCCCTTCCAGCGTTTCTTTTCGTTCCCGCAGGCGGATTTATGGTTCTCCATGTTCAACCTCCGTTATTGCCAGACCCGGGTGGATGGTTGGTGGGTTTCGGCCTGGGGCGAGCAGGATTTCAATGTCTGGACCGCCTTCTTGAAGACCGCGCTTTGGGGCGAAAGCACTTTGAGCCTTTCTTCGGCTGGGCTCGTTTTCGCGAGCATCGCCTATTACTTCTATATCATCGCCGGGATCTTCTTCCTGATCTTCCTCGTGCTTTATACCGTGAAGGCGGTTTTGGATCATAAGAGCGATTACTTCCTCTATGGCCTTATGGCCATCACTTTCATCTCCGTCGCGGCTTCTTATATCTATTTCTCCGCCAAATACCCGGTCGGGTGCTCAATGAACGCCCGCTATGCCTTATTGCTTTTCATCCCAATCCAGGTCGTCTTGGCTTCCGGCTTCGTTGATTTAGGAAGGCTCTTAGGGAAGCTTAGGTGTAGAATCAAGGCACGTTCCCAAAAGGAAAAGAACGAAGATGGCGAATAAAAAGGTCTGCTTGATCATCGGTGCTGGCCCGGCTGGCTTAACCGCCGCCTATGAGCTTTTGAAGCACCCGGAGGCCAATACCCATCCGATTGTTTTCGAGGAGTCGAACGAGATCGGCGGCATCTCCAAAACCGTCGAATACAATGGCAACCGCATCGATATCGGCGGCCACCGCTTCTTCTCCAAATCCGAAGAAGTCATGAACCTTTGGCATGAAATCATGCCAATGCAGGGCGAAAAAGCAAAAGATGATCTCCTTTTGGACCGCGATGTCCCCTTGGTGGAGAATGGCCCCGATCCCGAAAAAGATGACCGCGTGATGCTCAACCGTTCCCGGGTTTCCAGAATCCTCTATCTCCATAAGTTCTTCGACTATCCGATCTCGATCAAACCCGCGACTTTCAAAAATATGGGCTTTGCCAGGACCTGGAGGGCTGGCTGGGGCTATTTAGGGAGCGCGATTCATAAACGGAAAGAGAATTCGCTCGCCGACTTCTACATCAACCGCTTCGGCAAACCGCTCTATGAGATGTTCTTCGAAGATTACACCGAGAAGGTCTGGGGTCGGAACCCGAGTCAGATCTCTCCGGATTGGGGCTCCCAACGCGTGAAGGGACTTTCCTTATGGAAAGCATTCACCTCGATCTTCAAGAAAAAGGATTCCAAAAACCGCGAGACCTCGTTGATTGAATCCTTCAACTATCCAAAGAAAGGCCCGGGCCAGCTTTATGAGCAGATGGCCAAGCTCATCGTCGAGATGGGCGGGGAGATCCGCATGAACGCCAAGGTCACCGGCGTGAAGCTTGAAGGAAACAAAGTCAAAGCGCTCGTGATCAATGATAAAGAAACCGTCGAAGGGGATTATTTCATCTCCTCGATGCCGTTAAAGGACCTTTACTTAGCCTTTGGCAAAGAAAACGTTCCCGAAGAGCCATTTGAAGTCGCCACCCACCTTGTTTATGACTACGATGTTCCATTCTACGACGCATAACTGGTCGCCTTATATGGTCAAAGACCTCGAAGACACCGTGTGGATCGGCTTGGAGTACTTCGCCAACGAAGGCGATGAGCTCTGGGAGATGCCAGATCGGCGTTTCATCGAATTCGCGATCGATGAGCTGGCCTCTATCAATGTAATTGATAAAGCCGATGTTTTGGATGCCACGCGGATCAAAGTGAAGAAGGCTTATCCCGCCTACTTCGACTCCTACAAAGACATCAAGGTCGTCCAAGACCATCTATGCGGGGTCGAAAACCTCTACTGCGTCGGTAGAAACGGCCAGCATCGTTATAACAACATGGACCACTCGATGCTCACGGCGATCGACGCGGTCAAATCGATCCTCCATCCCGAGGAGTTCAAGCGCGAGGATATTTGGAAGGTCAATACCGAGACCGAATATCACGAAAGCAAAAAAGCCGAAGAATAAGGCCCCATATGGGTCTTTTTCTTTCCAAAAACGCATCCATGCCCCCTTTTATTTTCTTTGTTCTCCCTTTTCGATTACCCAAAGGGAAGCCAATTGGGGTAGAATGGCAGGGCACATAAGGAGCATTTATGGATTTACTCGTTTTGGCCGCCGGCATGGGGTCGCGGTTCGGGGGCCTCAAGCAGATCGAACCGATCGACGAACGGAACAACTTCATCATCGATTACTCGATTTATGATGCCAAACGCGCTGGCTTTGACCGCGTCATCTTCTTGATCAAGGAAGAAAACCGCGAAATCTTCGAAGAGACCGTCGGAAAACGTTTCGAAGGCGAGATCGAAGTCGCTTATGCCTATCAGAAACTCGACGTGATCCCCGAAGGATATCAACTTCCCGCCGATCGCGTGAAGCCACTTGGCACCGCTCAGGCGATCTACTGCTGCAAAGACGTGATCAAGGATAACTTCGCCATCGTCAATTCCGACGACTTCTATGGCGCCGATTCCTTCCAAGTCGCGGCCAGATTCCTCCGTTCGCTTCCTAAAGGAAGCAAGCGCCACTACGCCAACATCGCCTATTTCGCGAAGAATACCCTTTCCGAAACCGGCTCGGTCAAGCGCGGCGTGCTCGAATTCAATGAAAAGCACGAACTGAAAGCCTTGATCGAATCCAAACTCGAGTGGCGTGGCAAAAAGATCTTCTCCGCCCCGCTTGAAGTCGAAGAGATGAAGGAAATCCCCAGCGATACTTTGGTCTCGATGAACATGTTCGCCTTCTCCAAAGACATTATCGATTTGATCGGCGAAAACTATCCCGCCTTCATGGAAGCGAACAAAGACAACCTCAAATCCTGCGAATATTTGATCCCGACGTTGGTCTCCGAGCTCATTGAGCGTGGGGAAGTCAGCTGCGAGATCCTCTCCACCGATGCCGTCTGGCATGGCGTCACTTATCGCGAGGATAAGCCGGCGGTCGTCCAAGCCATCAAGACTTATGTCGATCAAGGCATTTATCCGAAAGAAAGATTCGCCAAATAAGCAAAACCACAAAGGGGAAGCCGTTTATCGGCTTTTCTTTTTATCCTTTTTGCGAAATGAGCACCCGCTCCCGGCAAATAATGCTACATTATTAACGGAGTCGGGCTTCGGCCGGAATAAGCAACGCGAATAGCAATGGAAACTAGATTAGAGACCTCTTGCGGGAAGATCGTGGGAAACGAAAGGCAGGACTGCCTGGAATTCCTTGGGATCCCTTATGCAAAGGCGAAACGTTTTTCCTATGGGGAATTGGTCGAAGGCTGGGAAGGGGAACTCAATGCCACCGAGTTCGGGCCTGCTTGCCCGCAATACCGCGAGTTCTTCCCCCACCTGGACGTCCCTGAGAGGAAGTTCTACCACCGGGAGTTCCGCGATGGCCTTAGCTTCACTTATAGTGAAGAGAACGGCTTGAATCTCAATATCTACACGCCGAAAGAGCCCGGGAAATACCCGGTTGTGATCTTTATTCATGGCGGCGGCTTCAACTCGATGGCCAATTGCGAGTCGTATCTAGATGGCGCTTCTTATGCAAAACGCGGAATCATCTTGGTCACCATCAACTACCGCGTCGGCGTGTTTGGCTATTTCAGCCACGAAGACATCCAAAAAGAGAATGGCCGCGACGGGAACTTTGGCCTCGATGACCAGCTCCTGGCGGTGAAATGGGTGAAAAAGAACATCGCTTCCTTTGGCGGCGACCCCGAAAACATCACTTTGATGGGTCAGTCTGCCGGGGCGATGTCGATTCAACTGCTCTGCCTCTCTGAAAAAGCCCAAGGCTTATTCCAACGGGCAATTATGATGTCCGGCGCGGGCTGCTTGCCTAGCTTTGCCCAATATAAACGCCCGGAAAAGACCCGCGAATACTGGAAAGAGGTCATGAAAATCGCCGGCGTTGAGAACCTGCAGGCTTTTAAAGAACTTTCGGTCAAGGAAGTCCTCCAGGCGGTCGAGACGATCAAGACCCAACGGAAGGACAATCAATCGAATACGATGCCGATCGTCGATGGATATCTCGTAAAAGATGACGTCGCGAAGATCATCAAGCACCCGATGAAGATCGATTATCTTGTCGGTTACACCTCTTGCGACATGTTCACCTGGGTTTGGGGCCGCATGGCTAGTAAATACGCGAAGAAAAACGGGGCTTATCTCTATCTCTTCGACATCGATGCCCCTGGAGACGACAACAAAGCCTTCCATTCCTGCGACCTGCGTTATGCCTTTGGGACCCTCGATAAGAGTTGGCGTCCCTATGACATTGAAGACCATCAGGTATCGGAACTCATAATTGATTACTTCGCCTCCTTCATCAAAACCGGGGATCCTAACGGCAAGGGAAGAACCCCTTGGAAGAAAGGGAAGACTCCGTTATGGTTCACCAAGGAAGGGGCGGAACAGCGCCGCGCCCCCACGATGCGCCTGTTGAAAAATACCCTTAGGGGAGACCCAAAATAATGAAATTCAACCACGTCTTTCACATTTTGAACAAAAAAGATTCGACCTTTATTTTCGCCTCTTCCACCCATCGGATCAGGCTGGATTTTTTAAAGGATTGCCTTCGCGTTTCCTCCTATGAGGACGGCGAATACATCTTCCCGACCTTTTCTGTTTCTCCGGACAACAAAATGCCCGAAAACGGAAGAGATAAGTTGAGTTTGCAGGGTTTTGTCCTTTCAAAACCGACCTTTATGGAAGAAAAAGACCGTTTCCTCTTCCGCTGGGGCGAGCGTGAGATCATCATCCAAAAACTCAATTTTGAGATGAGTTATAAGGTTGGGGATAAACTGCTCTTCAAGGACCGGGAATACCTTGCTCATAATTTTGAACATGAGTTCGGAAATGGCTCTTATCACTTCCTAAGCAGAGAAAAAGACGAAGAGATCTTCGGCTTGGGCGATAAGACCGGAAACGTCAATAAAAACGGGTCGAGCTATCGCCTTTCGACGGGTGATGCGATGGGCTTCGATGCGCGCAGCAGCGACCCCCTCTATAAACACATCCCCTTCTATATGTGCCGGAATTCAGTCGGCGCTTATGGCATCTATTACGATACCTATAGCCAAGGCGAATTCGATTTCGGCCGCGAAATCAACAACTACTATAATCCGTTTAAGTCCTTCCATTGCGAAGAAGAGAGTTTGGTCTATTACGTCTTCTTTGGGGAACTTCCGGAGATCCTTGAGCATTTCGCCGCCCTTCATGGCCGCGATTTCTTCCCGCCACGCTGGACTCTTGCCTACTGCGGCTCGACGATGAGCTATACCGATGCGGATAATGCCGATGAGCAACTGCGCTCCTTCATCGAAAACTGCGAGGACTACGGCATCCATCCCGGCGGCTTCTATCTTTCCAGCGGCTATACCCAAATCGGGGAAAAACGCTATGTTTTCCATTGGAACGCCGACAAGATCCCCGATCCCGAGGGATTGGCCTCTTTCTTCCGAGAACATGGGGTGACTTTCCTGCCGAATGTGAAACCTTGCTTCTTAGACGATCATCCTTGGTATAAGAAAATCGCCAAAAAAGGTTATTTCCTGAAGGACAAAGATGGAAAACCTGCCTTGTTCCCGTTCTGGTCGGGCAAAGGAAGCTATCTGGATTTCACCAATCCGGAGGCAGCGGCTTTCTGGACCGCCTGCGTGAAGAAGGAATTGGTCGATAAAGGCTATCTTTCTTCTTGGAACGACAATAACGAATACGATATCCGCGATGATGAGACGATGGCTTATGGCTTTGGCCACCCAATCAAAGCCAAGCTGATCCGCCCCTTGTTCTCATACCTTATGAGCAGAGCCTCTTTGGCGGCCCAAAAAGACGATGTCAGAAAGAACGCGGTCTCGCGCTCGGGAATCGTTGGAACCTCCACCATCGCCTCGACTTGGACGGGCGATAACCGCACAAGCTTCGAGGATTTCCGTTATAACCACAAAATGGCGATGACGATGTCGCTTTCCGGCATCTATAACTTCGGCCAGGATATCGGTGGCTTCGCCGGCCCAAGGCCAAGCAAGGAACTCTTCCTCCGCTGGATCCAATATGGCATCTTCACCCCGCGCTTCGTCCTCCATTCCTGGAATGAGGACGGCT
>CADCLZ010000027.1:11692-13464 GCA_902802365.1 uncultured Erysipelotrichaceae bacterium
CCCGGAGGAAAAAGAGACGGTGAAGAAGCTTTTCTCTTTAAGAGAGAAGCTCATCCCGTATCTATATCAGCAGGTCTATCGTTCCAGCGCCGACCACCGCCCGATCATCTATCCATTATTCTTGAAATATCCCGAAATCGATCCTGAGGCGGATGCCTTCTTCTTTGGCGATGACGTCATCGCCCTGCCGATCTTTGATCAAGGGAAAGAAGAGGCTTCGATCGAGCTTCCGGAGAATGATGGAGGCTGGTATTTCAAAGACCGGCCGGTCAAGGGAAGACAAACCCTCCCCTGCACCATCCACGATGAGCCCTTATATTTCATCAAAGGCGGCTCGGTGATCTATGACGGGGAGACATTTAAGGTTTATCCGCTGGAACGCGGTGCTTTCCACGCCGAATATTTGCTGGATGACGGGCTCTCTCCTTTAAAAGAAGGCGCCTTTTCATTCGCCTTCTTCGATATCGAATGCCATCAGGATACGATCTTCGTCCATACCAAAGGCTGCGACAAAGACCGGATTCAGGTGTTGAATCCCGGACAAAGGAAAGTCGTGATCGACTGACTTATTCTTTTTCCAAGAGCTTAACGATGCCGCCTCTGGCGAAGAAGAAACCCGCCGAGCCCGCGATATCGAACAAAACCATGACAATCCCGGAGACGATCGCGCCCATTGGGCCGGCGGCCCCAAAGCCATACCAGTCATAGTCGGGGTTTCCATAGCCGTTATTGGCGATGACGCCAATGAGGTAATAGACCGTATATAGAAGCATTGGGATCGCGGCGAGGAAAGAAAGCCGCCAATCGACTTTTTCGGCATCTTTGCTACATAGTCCTTCAGATAGAAAGGCTCAAAATAGGCCACATCCTCGGTGTTGCCGTTGATGAGGCGACGTTCTGCCAGAGGCTGCATCCACTTGGCCAACGGCTCGATACCCTCGATGAGGTGGGCGTTGGGGTGGTTGATGGCCGACGTTTTGTCGTCGGCTAAGCCGCTTTTTTTGAGGCACTTGGCGGCTCCGTTGCCAAAGAAATAAACGGGATGCTGGTCCAGCCACTCTTTGTAGGTCTCGCCATCAACGACATCGGCGCCAACGGGGCGAACCTCGTGGAGCGCACGGTCATAGATGCCAGCATATACCTCCATGCGACGGGCGTCGATCATGGGGCAGAGTAGGGCGTCCTCTTCTACCATCTCGCGAAGCAGCACGGGCACGCACATCAGTTCCAAGGTGGGCACGGCAATCAATTTCAGGTTGCGGCCATAGCAAATGCCTTTGGCCATTGATACGCCAATGCGCAATCCAGTATAGGAGCCAGGTCCGCAACTCACCGCCACCGCGTCAAACGGGATGGCGTGGTTGTCGGTAAACGAGAGGGCCTCGTCAACCATCGTACCCAGTCGTTCAGCGTGGTTGGGACCGCTATGGTCCTCCTGTTGAAAGATGACCTGAGAGTCTTCCGAGACGGCCACCGAGCACACTTGTGTGCTGGTCTCAATATGTAGTATGCACGACATTTTCTTAGCTTAACATTATAATAATGTGCAAAGGTACTCATTTTTTCCGAAACAGACATTGATTTTAGAAAATTTATGTTTTCCCCTTTGGCCGTGCGTGAGTTACGAGACGCAGTATAAGATGACAGGCATGTTTCCTGATATTTTTTAGAATAAAATCGGGTTCTGCGTCAATTTGGGTGGTGATTCCAGTCCCATTTCATACCACTATAGAGTAGTTTTGCTCTCAGGACATCTGCATTTGCTCTGTTGA